>NZ_JBXUGI010000004.1:0-299669 GCF_057180465.1 Chryseobacterium sp. HNCC26DJ238 | reverse complement strand
ATAGATGATAGATGATAGATGATAGATGATAGATGATAGATGATAGATGATAGATGATAGAAATTATACTTTAAATCAGTATTATCCAAATATTTAGTGAAAATAATTTGGAATTTTTTATAAAATTTCTCAAAAAAAAAATATTTAATTAATGATTAAAAAATTAATAGTTGTCATGAGTTTTTTATTGGCAATCGCAGTTTTTGGACAGAAGAAAAATGATATTCAGTCTGTCAGCGATGCAGCAGAAAATTTGAGAGTTGCAATGATCAGTGGCGAAAAATCAGCGTTGGAATCATTGATCGTTCCAGAATTGACGTACGGGCACTCGGGAGGTCATATTGATGATGCTGCAGAATTTGTCGAGAAATTAGTCAGCAAAAAATCTGATTTTGTAACGATTGATATCTCTAATCAAAACATACAAATCGTAGGAAATACAGCGATTGTCCGTCATCATTTTTACGCAACGACCGCAGACCAAGGGAAAGCACCAGGCGATGTGACTTTGGATATTTTATTGGTGTGGACGAAGGTGAAGAAGGATTGGAAATTGCTGGCCAGGCAGGCGGTGAAATCGGAGAAGAAAAAGTAGATCAGACTTTTATGCAAATCTTACTTAGCAGTGCTACTACAAACGACGACTACCTCATTATGTGTCATTTTGTTCATAGTTAAAAAAAAATATTGAAACTAATTAATGTATTACTAAAGATTTGGAGATGAAAAAAATACTAATAACAATCTTTTTTTTCTCATATTTCTTCTCTTTTTCACAGAGTGCTAATCTAATTTTACAAGTGAATGGTAAAATTATAACTTCAGAATTTGATAATATCTATCTCAAGTTTGATTTAGAAGATCATTCAAAAATTATTAATGTTAATTACTTGCCTGGAGATCTAAGTTTAACAGAGGAAGCATGGGTAATCATCAAAAGTCAACCAGAAAAAAAATTCTATTTACATGTTGATTATTACACCTATAAAAGTGGTAAGCAGAATATAGTAAATTTTGATATTGAGCTCTCGAAATATCTGCTCGAACAGAAATATTTGATTGCAGATATTTATGATTTCAGAAACAAATCCTATAAACATAAATATCAATATTTAACTGACAAACATTATCTTGTGCAACTTTATTGGCGTCCAGAGAATGGAGTTCATGGAATATATATTCCAAGAAGGTAGTATCTTTTTAAATTTCAGCTAAAGCCATTTGAATTTATCCAAAAAAAGAACTAAAACGAATAAAAAACCCTTTCTATTGATAATTTAAAATTCTGCAATTCCTACGGCTTATCAGAGCAAATCTACTCCATCAACTAACTGTCTGAACGTCGTTAGAGCATTTCAATATAATAATCGCCTATTACATTTAAATGGAATAAAAATTGTAAATTGGCTTTTCAGATATATAGATTAACCTTAGTTCGGGATAAGGCTCTACAAAACGCAAAGCTAAACAAAAATAGTAATTACATGATTTTCTAAGATTTAGGATATACAAAGGCGTGAAACTTATCAAAGTAATACAAAATTCTTGTATTGCTTTGATAAACGAAGTGGCATTGTTTAACTTAAAAGCGTTTCAAAAAGTAGAATTTCTTTGTTTTTCTTTGCGATAAAATAGCATTGTTTTGAAAATCAATTATTTAAAAAATTGTTTATCCCGAACTCAGGTTAGATTATGCAAAGAAGGCTACATATAAGAAGTAAAAGAGAAATCATTGAAAGAGCGAAAGAACGAAGAATAGTTGTCGAATTTGCGAAAAATGCCTCTTCAAATGCTAAACGTTCTTCCAAAGCTTTAGAAATATCGTATGACATTATAAAAAACGGAGCAATTTTCAAAATTTTTGAGAATGGAATGATTAAAACTGCGAACTTAAAAAAGATTGATTCAAATAGATCAAATCTTAAAAAAGGAAGTGTGATATGTCTAGAGTAGATACTGATTGCGGAATTAGATAATCAAGAATTAAAGATTAAGATTGACTCTGAAAGATTTCCAAGCTTGTTTATTGAATATTTTATTAATAAGCTTTGATTTTATTTCAATCACTTTACTCTAAAATTCTGCAACTCCTCCGGCGTATCGCAGCAAACCTGCTCCATAACCTGTCTGAACTGCATTTTCAGCATTTCAATAATATGATCTCCTCCTTTATCTCCTAAAGCTCCGACGGCATACATAAAAGTTCTTCCCATAAAGGTAAATTCTGCGCCGCAACTCAACGCTCGGGCAACATCAGGACCTGTTCTTACCCCACTGTCCATCATAATCTTGATCTGACCTTTGTATTTTTCACTGATTTCTTTTACTACGGCAATCGTTGATTCTCCTGCATCCAACTGTCTTCCGCCGTGATTGGAAATAATCATTCCATCAAAACCTAAACGAACGGCTTCTGCAGCATCTTCATCGGAAGCAACGCCTTTGATGACCAGCTTTCCTTTCCATTTATCACGGATGGCTTTGATTCGGTCTGAATTTAACCTTCCGGAAAAAGTGGAATTCATGAACTGTCCCAATTGCTTCACGTTCATGTTTTTGTCCATGTATTTTTCCATCGTTTTAAAACTGGGAACACCATGTTTTAAAATTTCAAGACACCATTCAGGTCTTGCCAATGCCTGGGAAACATTCCTGAAATTCAGTTGTGGAGGCATTGCCAAACCGTTTCTGATTTCTTTTGCTCTGTAACCGAAAGTAGGAACATCGGATAAAACACACAAAACATCATAACCGGAAGCTTCACAACGCTCAAGAATATCATCACGAAGCCACTCTTCTCTCGGATGATACAGCTGATACCATGCTTTTCCTTCGGTTAATTCAGCGATTCTTTCAAGACTGCTGGTTGTAACCGTACTTAAAATAAAAGGAATATTATGTTTAAATGCCGCTTTTGCTAAAATTTCGGGAGCGTTCGGCCACATTAACCCTTGCAAACCAACGGGAGAAATTCCAAACGGTGCAGAATATTTTACACCGAATAATTCCGTTTCCATATTGGCTTCCGCATAATTATTGTTCAGGTAGCGTGGACGCAGCAGAACTTCCCGCAATTCATTTGTATTTCTGTCACGGTTGATATTTTCATTACAACCGCCATCCAGGTATTCGAAAGCGAAACGGGGCATTTTCTTTTTTGCTTTTTCGATCAGCAGTTCGAGGGAAGCATAATTGGTATCAAATGGAAAAGACATAATTGGTTGTTGGTTGTTAGTGGTTCGTTCGTGGTTCGTTCGTGGTTGCTGATTGTCAGTTTTTGAGCTTTTGGGACCTTGCGGCCAACTGACAACAATTAACTGACAACTACATTATTTTACAAATTTAAGATTAAAGGCTGAAGTACCTTCATCTGATAATGCTGCTGTAAAAAAGTTTCATCTATTTTTTTATTGGAAATCACCATGGATGCTCCTAACGCTGATCCCAGCGGAGAATGGGTGGACATCACATTGTAATGCTGAAAATGATGAGACATCAGCTTCATAAAGACATCATTGTCAGTAAATCCTCCATCAATATAAATATTTTTGATTTCTGAATTTCCGATGGCATTGGTAATAGTATGAATCTGCAAATCCATTAACTCGATCATTAACTGATGGTACGCTTCTTCAAACGTTGAAAATGAATTCAGATCTGTTGCAGTAATCATTTTTCGTTTTAAAATAATCCCTTCAAAACGGAAATAGATATTTTTATTTTTCATCAGACGCAGATACAGGTCCTGATCAAACTGTACTTCCCTATGGAAACCGTATTCTTTTCCGTAATAAGCACACAATTTTTCGACCTGAATTTTATACTCGTTGCCCATGAAGAAACGGGATGCTTTCACGCGTTTCCCATCGATTCGCATATAGTTGAGACAATTGTTTTCAATATCTTCATCAGTTAAACTTTCATCATTGAATGGATTTAAAGAGATACTCCACGTTCCTGTCGAAAGCAGTAAAAACGGTTCTTTTTTACTTAAAATATAAGGCAAAAGTGCAGAAGAACTGTCGTGAATTCCAACGCCGATCTTAATTTTTTTATTCCTGTATGAGGTATTGATGCTCGCAGAGGTGGGAACGATGGGACCTAATAAAGCATCTATTCCTTCGTCATATACCCAGTCGTGATAATCTGCTTTGTCGTAATCCCACAAATTGGTATGACATCCGATTGACGTAAATTCAGATACACAGATTCCGGTAAAAAGATAGGATAAATACTGCGGTAAATGAAGGCTGTAACGGATTTTCCTGAAAACTTCCGGATGTTTATACTTTAACCAGAATAACTGCAGTCCGGAATTCAGCATTCCTGTTTGAGGGGATGCGGTTTCGCGGGCAATTTTCAGTTTGCTGCCATGTTTTTCATAGAACAGATCAAGAATTTCCTGATCCATCGGTTTGGTGTAGTTGTACAGAGGTGTCAGTACATTTCCTTTCTGATCAAGGTGCACGAAACTTGCTCCGTAGGTAGAAAAATTGATGGCTTTTACTTCAAAATTTTCATCATCAAGAATGGCATTAAAATTATCTTTAATCCAGTTCTGCAGTGCTGCCAGATCTTCTGTGGGATAACCGTCTTCGTCTGTGGTAAGAGGAAGTTCGGTATATTCTCGAACAACTTCTTTATAATTCTTATCAAATAAAAAGAACTTTTTGTTGGTTTTTCCAATATCAAATACGATAGTTACCTTTTTTTTGGACATTCCTGGGATGAATTTTAATGATTTATTATAAAATGGTTATTAGTTTTTATTCAAAATTTGATTTAATAAATTCTGTTTTTTCTAACGCAAAATACGTTAAGATTTTTTTGACAGGCCGACTGTTTTTAAGTTCGCAAAGGCGTTTCAATCAGCAAAGTCACTAAAGATTTTTTATTTGTGTAAAATTTAAAATTTGCTTAAATTAATTTAAAATTTTAAAACCATCAAGGAGTGTTTAGTGATTAAGAAAAATTAAGAAAAAAATCCACTGATTTCCTAAATAACGAAGCCTGGACTTAATTTCCTAAACACCCTGGTCTCAACGGTAAATAAGGATATATAATTAAACTTTCGATTGCACCTGAAAGTAATTATCAACTTAAACGGATTCTACAATCCTGTAGCTTTAGCCCAGCCTCTTTCAGAAATCAAAGTCCCTCTAACCTTTAAACTTCTGTAAGCAGAAATCGGGTCTAAAGCCGCACCAGTCTGTAATCTTGCAGCTTTCAGTAAGGGGCGGACATCTGTTCTGTACGCATTCTGCAAAATATCCTGTGCAGCAACAACATCGTTGTTTAACTGCGCTTCTTTCAACGCTTTTTGATCAACCAGAAGCGCCTGAGCATACGCAATTAAGATAGCTTCCAAAGACTGCAATAAATCCTCCAGAGGATCTTTGATGTTATGACTTGCATCGATCATCCAAGCCGGATAAGGATTATTGGCATTATTTTCCATTCCGTAGACCAATTCGTTAAAGATCAGGAACAAAGCATAAGGCTTTATAGAACCCACCGTTAAATCATCGTCTCCATATTTGCTGTCATTGAAGTGGAAGCCACCTAACTTTCCTTTATACATCAAGGTTGCAACGATCTGCTCAATATTGGTATTCGGTAAATGATGTCCAAGATCAACCAAAGTGAAAGCTCTATCCCCGCAAGCATTTGCCAGCATAAAAGAAGTTCCCCAATCCTGAATTGTGGTTGAATAGAAATTCGGTTCGTAAGGTTTGTACTCGATAAACAGTTTCCAGTCTTCCGGCATTCCTGCGTAGATTTCTTTTAAACTTTTTTCAGTGTTCGATAAGGCGGTCTGGAAATTTAGCTGTCCGGGGAAACTTGCTCCGTCCGCCAGCCAGACGGTTAAGCTTTTTGAACCTAATTCTTTTCCGATTCTGATCACTTCTTTGTTGTGTTCAACAGCATATGCACGGGAATCTTCACTGACAGAATTTAAAGATCCGAATTTATACGACTGTTTAGCATCCGGCTGATCCTGAAATGTGTTTGAATTCATCGCATCGAAGATCAGTCCGTGAGAAGCTGCACTTTCTTTCAAAGCACTCACATCACCTGGAATATCCCATGGGATATGAAGTGAAACCGCTCCCGCAGAATGCGTCAGCGCATGCAGCAATCCAACGTCATCCAGTTTCTGTTCTAAAACAGCAGGTTCACCACCGTAAGAAAATCTTCCGAAACGCGTCCCTCCTGCGCCCAAAGCCCAGCTTGGAATTGCTACCTGAAAATCGGCGATTTTATTAACGATTGCACCAACGTCTGACCCTGATTTCGTAAGTTTATTCTGTAGAAAATCAAAGTCTGAATTAAAATTTTCAACTTCGTTTTTATTGTATTGCTCAATGATATCTTTTCCTATAATCATAGTTTGATTTTTAATTAACCTTGTCTGGGTTCAGAACCCGGACAAGGTTGAATTTATTGACTAAAATTAGTATTAAATATTGATTTCGATCTTTCCAATGACTCTCGAATCTATCTGTTCCTGGTTTTTTCTTTAATTTGAACAGATGAATCTTATTTCTTTATTTCTTGCAGTCCAACCTCAATGCACATCTTCTATGTGATGAGGGGTGCGACTACCCTTTCCTTCGACAGGCTCAGGATAAACCATTCGACAGACTCAGGATAAACCATTCGACAGGCTCAGGGTACACCCTTTGACAGGTTCCGGGTAGACCCATAGCGGATTGGCTGCCCAATACATTGAAAGTTAAAAAACTAACAACTGTAATCCGACAACCAAATATTATCTCGGGAACGCATTGGCCATTCCGCCATCCACATTAATAATATTTCCAGTTGTTTTATCCAGAATTGCCACACAGGCAAAAACCCCGTTTGCGATGTCTTCCGGAAGAATAATTTCATTTAGCAGGTTTCTCTTTGCATAAAATGCAGGTAATTCTTCAACCGTAATTCCGTTTGCTTTTGCACGGCCCTCTGCCCATGAACCTTCCCAGATTTTACTTCCAACGATAACCCCGTCAGGATTTACTACATTCACACGGATTTTGTCTGCTGCCAATTCTGCTGCCAATAACCTGGTCATATGCTGTTGAGCTGCTTTTGCAGTTCCGTACGCCACGTTATTTGGCCCTGCAACCAATCCGTTTTTACTCGCAATGCTTACAATGTCTCCTCCTAAATTTTGCTTTTTCAAAACCTCAGCACCACTCTTTGCCATTAAGAACTGCCCTTTTACAAGAACGTTTTCCAATAAATCCCAGTCTTTGGATGTCGTATCTTCCAGAGATTTGGAGATAGCCAGACCCGCGGAATGCACGATGATATCTACTCCGCCAAATGCCAAAACAGTTTCTTTAAATGCGTTGGCAATGGCCTCTTCGCTGGTCACATCACAAGTTACGGCTACCGCCTGGTCCTTGCTGTATTTTGCAGTAACTGATTCTACAGCTTCCTGATTGAGATCTGTGTATACCACAACAGCACCTTCCTGAACCATTTTGTCAGCAATGGCCTGCCCGATTCCGCCTCCGGCACCTGTAACAATCGCAACTTTTCTTGACAGTGGTTTTTCTTTAGGCATTCTCTGCAATTTAGCCTCTTCCAATAACCAGTATTCAATGTCAAAAGCTTCCTGTCTTGGTAAAGAAGTGTATTCAGAAATTGCTTCTGCGCCACGCATTACGTTGATGGCATTCACATAAAATTCACTGGCTACACGGGTCGTCTGCTTATCTTTTGAGAAACTGAACATTCCCACTCCCGGATAAATAATGATTACCGGATTCGGATCCCGCATTGCAGGGCTGTTCGGATGCTTACAAGATTCGTAATATTCCTTGTACTCCTTTCTGTACTGTTCGAAAAGAGGGTGCAATTTTTCTAAAATCCCTTTAGAATCACTTAAATCTTCATTTTTATCTAAGGTCAGCACCAAAGGCTGAATCTTTGTTCTCAGGAAATGATCCGGACAGGAGGTGCCCAGCGGTGCCAAACGTTCCAGATCGTTACTGTTGATATATTCCAGAACTGCATCGCTGTCTGTAAAATGACCTACCATTCTGTTTTCAGAAGAAGCAAGACCTCTCAGAAGAGGCATAATCTGAGCAGCCTTGTTTTTACGTTCTTCAGCAGGAAGAGATTCTACTTTCTGTCCGCCAAATATCTGTCCTTTTTCTTCAATTTTTTTAGCAATATATTCAGAAGCCATTTCGATCACTTCCAAGCTATTGATGTACGATTCATAAGAGGTATCTCCCCAGGTAAACAATCCGTGGCTTCCTAAAACGATTCCTCTGATTCCAGGATTTTCGGCTAAACATTTTTCCAGCTGCAATCCCAGATCAAATCCCGGACGCTGCCATGGAACCCATCCCATGGTATCCCCCCATATCTCTTTGGTAATTGCTTCGCTGTCTTTTGCTGCAGCTACTGCAATTAATGCATCAGGATGAAGGTGATCAATATGTTTAAATGGAAGTAACCCATGCAAAGGTGTATCAATAGATGGAGCCTTGCTGTCAAGATCAAAAATACAGTGGTCAAATAAGCCAACCATTCTGTCTTCATCTGCCAGACCGTCATATACATTTTTAAGGTTTCTGAGTCTTTCGGTATACAATCCGGCGATTCCTTTTCTTGTAAGGGTTCCGATGTCACCACCTGAACCTTTTACCCACATAACTTCAACTTCTTCGTTGGTAAGCGGATCTTTTTCGATGGTCTTGCAACTTGTGTTCCCTCCACCGTAATTGGTGATTCTTAAGTCTGCTCCTAATATGTTTGAACGGTATAAAAATAAAGCTACCTGGTCATCCCCGAAAGATGCAGCCTTGCTTTCATCCCATAAATAATCTACGTATTTGAATGTTGTTACGTTTTCCATTTGTTTTCTTTTTGTTTTCTGAATTTTAACCCAAATTTAGACTGTAGTTATTTTTACAGCATCCCGTACTATACTGCTGAACTGATTATTTAAAGATCAGTTAACACTGACATTTATCATGTTTCGGTTCAGCTGTACGGTCACGTCATTGGGATTAAGGATCAATTAATATTGGTGATTGGTATTTAGTTTTGATTAGTAGCCCGGAAGCTGTGTAAGATTAGGGTTATCGATTAAAGGATGACCTGCAGAAGCGGCCGCAAAAGGAAGCAATTCTGTTTTATTGGGTACAAATCCGTAGAAAAGGCCGTCTCCACCGCCTTCGATCCAGTTCGGATAAACGCCGCCATTTTCAAATGATCCGGTTGGTTTAGTATAGATAATATTTCCAATTTGAAGTACATTAAAACCTCCGGTAAAGCCTACAGCTTTTCTTGCATTACCATTAAATGTACTTGTGTAAGCCTGAAACATATTCGCAGGATACCATTTGTCATCCGTGGTTGAAGCTTGACCGTTCGCTGCTGCAATAGCTTTCAAAGTTACCTGATATGCAGCATATCCTGCTGAACTTGTAGGAACTGCCTGAACTTGTGCGATCTGTGCAGGATTTGTTAAATCAATATAAGTAACAGCTAAGAACGGATCTCCATAAATCTGTGCATTCTTGTGATATTTGTAAAGACGATATATTGGAGTTGCTGCAAACTGGCCTGTACGGTTAGAAAGGTTTTTCATCGCCTGTTTTGTCGCATCAATCTCACTAGCCAAACGATTCATTCTGATTAAATCGGTACGAAGCGTAAATTCATCCGAAAATTCCCACTTTCGCTCCTGCACAAGAGCTGACTCAAAAGCTTGCTGACCGCTTGGTATAGGTAATGCTCCAATTCCTGCACGGTTTCTCACCTGCATCAAAGCTGCTATTCCTGGAGCAGTAGGTCCATTATTTAGATAATTTTGTGTTTCTGCATACATCAATAATACATCAGCATATCTGATAACAGGAATATTCAGGTTACGCGCATCTGCAGCCTGTGGCTCTACACACCAGGAAATTCTAAACTTACCGGGCATAATACAAGAGTAAGTAGTACCTACATCTACCCAAGTATCGGTTGCTGCACCAGTATTTAAGAAATAAATACTATAAGAAGTTGTAGCAACATCTCTACGTTTATCTGCTGAATTAAAAGACAGGTAATAACTAGGAAGTATAAACTGTAACGCTTTACGAGAGCCATACGTACCCCCTCTAGACCCTGGATGTGCATACACTCCAAAAGCAGAGTTTGTATTGGGTCCGAATTGAGCAATATGCCACATCATCTCCTGGTTTACAGCCGCAAAGTTTCTTCTGTCGAAATTAAACCATAATGTTTCGAAAGCACTTTTTCCACCTGAAGCCTGTACCAAACTGTTGGTTCCACCATTGATTACAGAAGCAGCTGCACCGTCTGCAATTTGATATAATTGTTGTACTCTGGCATTGTCCGGACGGCGAGATACGATCCCGGGAGCTCCGGTATTAAGATCCCAACGAAGAGAATAACCTGCTGCATATAAAGCAATTTTCGCTAAAAGTGCATTGGTAGACTGCTTGTTTAATCTTTCTGGTGTCCCGTTGGAAACCGGCAAACTGTTTACCGACTCTTGGATGTCACCGATAACTTTATCATATATAACATCGCGTGAAGTACGTTTAGGATATAATGTGTTGGGATCGTTAGGATCAGCCTCTTCCAAAGGTATCCATATTGCAGGCACATCACCGTAAACTCTGATCAAGTTGTAGTAGCAAAATGCACGAATTGCCTTAGCTTCTGCCAAAAGAGCATCACGCTTTGGGCTGGCCGGCATATCTGGTAATCTGTCGATTGCAATATTCGTTCTTTCTATTACTGCATACATGGCAGAGTAGACCCCTGTAATCGTATTAGGCGTTTTTGAATCATAAAAATAATTACAGATATTATATTTAGAATTATTTGTTGACCCATCTTCAGAAGAATGGGTAACTGTGTCTCCTGCACCCAATTGATAAAACATTTCGGTAGGAATAAGACCTCTGTAAAGACCCTGAACAAAAGCATCTGCAGTTTCTATATTTGTGAATACAGATTCTGTGTCAGAAGAATTAAATGCCGGCTGATTAAGAAAATCATCACTGCAAGAATTGATGCTCAATCCTGCTACCATAATAGTTGGTATAATGATTAGTTTTTTAATTAAGTTGTGTTTATTAAATATATTTTTCATGATTGAAACATTTAAATATTAAAAAGTAAGATTGATCCCTAAAACATAGCTTCTGGATCTTGGAAATGATGAATTATCATATCCAGGAGTAACAGTTACACCACTTGCTGCTGAAACTTCCGGATCAAAACCCGAATATCCGGTAATCGTTGCTACGTTATTAACAGTTGCATAGATTCTTGCATTGGATAATTTGACATGGCTCAAAAATTCTTTTGGAAAAGAGTATCCAACTGTTACCATAGCAATTCTTAAATATGAACCATCTTCTACATAATAGGATGAAGGATAAGTAATGTAGCTGGAATTTGTATTTCCTAAGCTCCAAAGTCTATCGCTTTCATTAGGGTTAAGTTCTTTTAATCTCACCAAACTCGTTGCAGCCTGACCTGTACTAGGATCAACCACACGATAATAGTTGTCTCCAAATTCTGACGGTACGTTTTGGAATAAAGCATATGGGCTCATACTGTGTTTAGTTGCATTGTAAATATCACCACCTACACTGAATTTCATAAATACTGCCAAATCAAAACCTTTGTAAGAAAAGTTATTACTCAATCCGCCAATAAAATCCGGAGTACCGTTTCCTATTTTCACCAGTTTTCGTGTAAACTGGTCTCCTGCTTCATTATCAGCTGCAAACTTGATATCTCCTGGTCTTGGAGTTCCGGTAGCTGGCTTTACAACTCCAGGCTTTAAAGTAAGTACTCCATTTGAAGCCTGTGTAAAGTCATCAGTTGTATAAATCCCCTGATAAACATATCCATACATATCGCCTAATTCTTCTCCAACTGTTGCATAATAAGTTACCATACCTGCTCTATTGCTACCGACACTGAAGTTTCTGAAAGTTCTTCCTTCATCAAGTGACAGTACTTTAGACTTATTAAATCCAACATTCGCATCAGTAGACCATCTGAAGTCTTCTGATTTTAAGTTTACCGTATTTAAGGTGAATTCCATACCGGTGTTCTTCATAGAACCGATGTTTTTAAACTGTCTAGAATATCCTGTAGAAGTAGGAAGTACCGTTTCTAATAACATACCAGTTACATTGTTATTATACCATTCCGAAGTTAGTTTAATTCTATTATTAAATAAAGCTAAATCCACACCTACGTTGGTAGATTTCATCTCCTCCCACTGTACCATACGGTTACCCAAAACACTGCTTGTTACTAAAGCCAGGTTTCCCACAGTACTATTGACAGGATAATCTGTACCAATCACATTTGTTCTGAAAACATTATTTGGTATACTGTTATTCCCCACAATTCCAAATTCGTATCTGAATTTCAGATCATTAACAACTTTTTCAATCTTAGAATCTTTCCAGAAACCTTCCTGAGAAACCCTCCATGCTGCAGCAACTGATGGAAATACTCCCCATTTGTTTTCTGGTCCAAATTTTGAAGAACCATCACGACGCACTGTTCCTGTTAATAGATAACGGTTGTCATAATTATAATTTACACGTGCAAAGTATGAAAGTAAAGCATTGCTAGATTTGTCTGCATCTTTATCTGCCACTGTAGCATTTGTAATATCATCCAGCCCGTAATTTAGAATAGAAGGAAACCTTATCAGCCTCATGCTGCTGCTTTCAGATTCCTGATAGATAATTTCATTACCAATCAATGCAGTTAACTTATGTTTTTCAGCTAACGTTTTATTATAAGTTAATGTATTTGTGATTTGATATCTGTACGCTTCAGAATTTCCGATACTTCCGTTGATTCCTGTATTTACAGGATCTGTAAGAAATGCACGCGAGTTTTTATCTGAAAATGATGTAGATTTACTGTTTGTCCAGTTATAAGATCCTGCAGTTCTGAATGTGAAATCTTTCATTAAATCAAATTCTAAACCTACATTCGCCAAAAATGTTCTCGCTCTTCTGTTTGAAGTAGAAGCTCTGGTCTCAACATAGGGATTCTCTGTATCAAAACTTGAATCTAATGCAGTATAATCTGGAAATGTCTGAGTATTGAATAACTGATCCTGAGTAAACAATGTTCCTCCTGTAATAGGCTGTAGCAATATTTTTTTCATTCCGGAATATGCTCCTCCTCCATTTGTTGAATTGGCAGTAAACATTGAACTGAAATCCAATCTTATCCCTTTGTATAATTCAGAATTGATGTTGGCTCGTAATGAATTTCGTGTTTCACTGAAGTTCTGCAGCAATCCTTCCTGCTTATTGTAGTTGTAACTTACAAAGACCTGCGTTTTATCGGTACCTGCAGAAACGTTGACGTTATGGTTTTGAGTGAGTCCTGTCCCGCCAAGCATTTTTTCCTGCCAATCTAATGCAGGCGCTGATGCATAACGGTTACTGATCCTGTTAAAAGCACCTGTATAAAATCCCGGCGAATCTATACCTAAGGCGTTATCAAAAACATTACTCCAAGTGGTCGTTTTTGCCTGAAGCTGCGCCATCTCGTACTGATATTTCACATACTGCTCAGCGTTTGACACCATATCTAATTTCTTTGAAAGCATATCAAATGCCATGAAAGAATTGTACTGAATAGTAGTTCTGCCTTTTTTACCTGTTTTAGTTTTAATAACAATAATACCATTTGATCCACGAGCACCATAGATTGCGATTGCTGAAGCTCCTTTTAAAACATCTATACTTTCAATATCATTTGGGTTGATGATATTCAATGCGTTATCAAACTGGAAACCATCTACAATGTAAAGTGGTTCTGTACCCTGAGTAATCGAAGCTCCCCCACGCACGGTAACGTTGGCACCTGCTCCGGGAGCACCGCCTGCCGTGACAATATTCAGACCTGCCGCTCTTCCCTGCAACGCTTGTAAAGCATTCATTGCCGGTGTTGCCGCCAAATCTTTTGCAGAGACAGAAGATACAGATCCGGTAAGGTCAGATTTTTTCACTTTGCCATAACCTATAACAACCACCTCTTCGATATCTTTTGTATCCACTTTAGCAGTATCACTCGTTGCCTTCTGACCGAACATGAAGCCGGACGCAAGCAAAAACAGCGGTGCGATAAGCGGCTTAAAATTCTTGTGTTTAATTATTAGAGACATATATTAATTTTTATTTATATTGTTTATCATTCGCCAAAGTACACTGTTACTAAAATTCCTGCATCCTGCAATATCCTGCATTATAAAATTCTTAATTTATCTTAATTATTTATAAACATTTTTATGATAATATAAATACATTAATAATTTAATCACAGAATCTTATAAAATATTTGAAATATATAACCAAATCAACTCTAAGTACAGGGATGGTTTTCTGAAATAATTTCACAAAAAAACACATTATTTGACCAAAAAAGCACTGAAAAAATCAGTGCCTTACAAAACAATTAAAATGTAACTGTACTTTCCGTTTTAGAATCCCTACAGGATTGAATACTTATTTATACAAAATTTACCGTAAAGAATTTCCATATCCGACAATCAGTATTGAGATCAGCAACACCAGCATCCCTGCTGAAATGGTCCTGATAGTTTTTTTGGAAACTCCTTTCCATTCTTTGATGACAACTCCCCAAAGATTAGCGATTAAAATAATAAATGCCATGTGTAAGATCCACGAACTTGCTCCGTTGCCCATTTTACTTTCTCCCATTCCGTAGAAGAAAAACTGTAAATACCACATCGTTCCTGCCAGTGCGCAGAAGAGAATATTTTTGACAACAGGTACATTTTTTTTGGTATAATCTGTATACGATTTGTTTTTGAAAGCTAAATAAAGACAGCCGATCAGGTTAGAAGCCATACCACCCCACAAAACAACAATATACGTTACGTTATTCTGAAAAAGAAATTCTCCCTGATCCGGATTAGCAGCTTTCCATGCTTCGTTAGCAACCATTGCCATGGGCTTTCCTGCTTCCAGACCGAAATTGAAACATGCGCTCAAAACTCCGGAAATAATGGCTACCGTTAAACCTAAACCAAATTTATATTCTGTTTTTACAGCTACACCGTGGGGATCTGTCGATTCACTCTGAAGTTCTTTATCCTTCATCACCCCGGCTTTTCCGCTGATAACAATTCCGATCACACAAACAAATAGTCCCAGAAGCACCATCTGTCCCCAGGAGCTTGACATCATCAAACCTATACTGTCTTTTCCGGTCTCCGGAGAAAATTCGTAAAAGATAGACGGGACGAGTGAGCCGATTACCATTGTAAGTCCCAACATAATGCTGCTTCCCAGTGCTACGCCCAAATAACGAACACCCAAACCATACATAAAGCCTCCAATTCCCCACAAAGCACCGAATAAAAAGGTCAAGCCTAAGATTGATGAACTTGCATTCTGAATAATATCCCAAAATCCCGGAATGGTAAGATACGCTGCCAATGGCGGAACAATGATCCATGAGAATGTTCCTCCAATCAACCAAAATGTTTCCCATTGCCATCCTTTCACTTTTTTATAAGGCAAATAAAAACTTCCCGAAGAAAAGCCTCCTAAGAAATGAAATAAAACTCCTAATAATGCATTCATAATTTATTCTATTGGTTGAATTTGAAAATTAACAATATGCATACAACTTTGCATCTTGTAGTGTCATGCATGCTGAATTTGACAAAGGTATTTTTTTCACGCAGATTTCCGCAGATTTTCTGCGCGGATTTCTGTAGATTTATCTTTGAATATTTTTTAGAATCGTAGGGAAAGTTTTCATTGAAATTTGTAATTTTAATAAAAAACAGTGATGAATGAAAATGATATTTCCTACGAAATCCGAGGGTGTATTTTTACTGTGTATAACAAATTGGGACCAGGATTGCTGGAGTCCGCTTACGAAGCTGCCTTAGCTTACGAGCTTATAAAGAAAGGCTTGCAAACTTCCACACAAATTGGCTTACCGATGATTTACGAAACCGTAAAAATGGATATCGGCTATCGTCTTGATATTTTAGTGGAGAACAAAGTAATTATCGAAATAAAATCTGTAGAAAATTTACTTGATGTACATCACAAACAATTGATTACTTATCTAAAATTATCCGGCTTAAAACTGGGATTGCTCGTTAATTTTAATTCCGGCGATATCTCCAAGACAATTTTCAGAAAAGTAAATGGGCTGTAATTTTAGCTTTCTGGATCATTCCACTACAAGTTTTCCATTAAAAAAATCTGTGAAAATCTCCGCTCTACATCTGCGAAAATCTGCGGGAAAATCCCGGAATTTAAAAAAATAAAGCGACAATGTCTGTCGCTTTATTTAATACTGCTTGCCTCTATAGCCTATTTCAATTTATAAACCTCACTTCCAGCCAGCAAGAAACACCCCAATCCATAATCTTCAAAATCAGGTACTTTGCTTACAGAAAGAGGCTGCCCGTCTTTTGGCTCTTTTCCGGTTCCCTGAACCCAGCCTAAAAATCCATTGGGCTGAACAGAATCTTTTACCATTGCGTTCCAGGCTTTCACCAAAACAGGCAGATAAGTTTCTCTGTCAATCAATCCGTTATTGACTCCATAAGCCATTCCATAAACAAACAATGCAGTTCCCGTTGTTTCTTTTCCTCCAAAATTGTTTGGATCATGTAAACTTACATTCCAGAAACCATCTTCTCTCTGAACAGGAAGCAGAGCCGCCAGAAGATCTTTATAATCCTGTAAATATTCCTGATAGTGAGGATCTGATTTCGGAGTGTCATGTAACGTTTTTGCTAAAGCAGCTACAACCCAGCCGTTTCCTCTGCTCCAATAACAGTCTTCACCATTCGGCTCTTTGTAAGGTGGAACAAAACTCTTATCTCTCCACCAGATTTTATCCGCCTGATTGTACAAGCCGTTTCCGCCATGCTTATATTTCGTGTAGGCATACATTTCATAATTTCTGTCGAAATACTTCTGCTCACCAGTTATTCTTCCTAATTTCGTGAAAATCGGCATTGACATTTGAAGCGCATCAATCCACCACCAGTCATCCACTTTTGGAGTAGCAATCATACTGTCCATTGCAGCTTTTACATTTTTAATTCTTTCCGGATGCTTTCTTCCGTCGATTTCATAAAGGTCAATATAGGTTTGTCCGCAAGCCTGATGATCAGCATTCCTGGTATATGTCCCACGCTGTAACTCCCAGTTGTGACTGTTTGCCCAGGACATTGCATAATCATAGTACTCTTTCTTCGGATCAACCGTATAAAGTGCCATCAAACCTTCATAGTAAACTGCTCTCGTCCAGAGATTACTGGGCCAGACTTTTTTGCCGACAATCTCTTTTTTCGTATCCGGCCACTTGTTCATAAAATACTGATTGGCTCTCCTGGAAACTTCCAGGACCTCTTTTTTGTTAGGAATTTCCACTTTACCTGCCGAACTGTTTTTCTGTACCGAGCAGGAAACGAGACCTGCGATTACCAGTGCAAAAAAACCTGTTGTTAATAGTTTTTTCATAAGTAATTATTTATTTTTTTAATTTTTATTTAATTTATAATTGAATAATTTTATTAGAATTTGAACACGAAGTTCACAAAGTTTTTTACATGCTACACTTTTTTAAGTTTCACAAAGCCGCTAACGCTTATATAAGATTAATATGAAAATCTTTGATTTTGAAACTTATGTGCTCTTCTCATAAGCCGAATCAAAAACTTATATGACTTATGTGTTTATTAAGTCTCACAAAGCCACTGATACTTAGAGAAGACCACTACGAAAATCTTAGATTTTTAAAACTGATGTGCCCTCTTAATAAGCCGAATCAAAAACTTATATGACTTATGTGTTTATTAAGTCTCACAATGCCACTGATACTTAGAGAAGACCACTACGAAAATCTTTGATTTTTAAAACTGATGTGCTCTTCTCATAAGCCGAATCACAAACTTATATGACTTATGTGTCCAAAATCTTTTGTGACTTTGTGGTTAATTTTTTTCTCTAAATCTATTTTATGGTTACAACATTAGGTTTTGGTATTTCCTTAATCGATTCATCCAGATAATAATCGGTGTGCGGAGGCTGATTATACCCAACATTTTGCCACACAATACTTAAACGATACTGCGGGTTATGCATCAAAGTATACAATCTGTGCTTCGTCGGAATATTTGTGGAAAAAATTCTCAATTCCTGATTGTCTGCGGTCCTGTATATTACTTCTTCCCTCCAGTCTCCAAATAAATCAGCAACTAAAGCAGGGTTTTTCTTCGTCCCGTTATTCGATTCACACTGGAATTTTTTTGCATCAAAAATAACATCGGGTCTCTCTTTCTGCCAGTTCCATTTTGAAACAGTGGTTCCGTCTAAAATTTCACTCAAGAAATCACCGTCCCAATATATTCCCATATTCGCCGGCGGATTTTTGTCACTTATTTTTTCACCCTTTGTATTGTAAATTCCTTTTAGACCAGCACCTGCTGCCCACGACTCTGAACCTTCATGACGAGTGTCAATATTTAAGGACAACCCTCTTCCCGGACCCTGGAACTTACTTCCGGCACTATACACAGTAGACGGCAATTTCCACAGCACTTTTCCTGTTTTGCCATCTCTGAAATGAGCTCCTGCATCATCAAACCTTTCCTGGATATCAAAAATTTCCAGGCCTGGATTGGATGGGTCTAAATCTCCGACGTGCAAAGCATCTCCGTGACCAAATCCTGTACTGTTCAATACTGTTCCATTGTCATCAACGGTCATTGCTCCGAAAACAATTTCGTCTTTTCCGTCGTTGTCAACGTCTGCAATACTTAAATTATGATTTCCCTGCCCGCGGTATTTTTTATTCTCTTCTGAACTTTCGGTATCAAAAAGCCATCGCAAAATGAGTTTTTTATCTTTATAATCCCAGGCTGCCATTGCGGTTCTGGTGTAATAACCTCTCGACATAATCACACTCGGTGTTTTGCCGTCCAGATAAGCTACAGCTCCTAAGAATCTGTCGAGGCGGTTCCCTTTGGCATCGCCCCACGTGTCGGTCATTTCTTCGCTGGTCGGATGTAGGCTGCCTGCAAATCTTGGAACCAGGTAATTCACAGTATGAATTTCCGCGCCGGTTTCTCCGTTAAAAACGGTCATAAATTCAGGTCCTGAGAGAATCATTCCGTTTTCATTGACGTAATTTTTTGTCGGATCGCCAATGAATTTTCCTTTTCCGTCTCTGCTGCCATCGGCTGTTTTCATCACGATTTCGGCTTTGCCGTCCTGGTCTAAATCATAGACTAAAAACTGGGTATAATGCGCACCTTCCCGGATATTTTTGCCTAAATTAATTTCCCACAGAAGCTTTCCATCCATTTTATAAGCCTGAATGATTGGCGGGTCAGTTTCTCCTTTCTGGCTGTTGTCTTTCGATCTTCCGGTTTGATGGAGAATGATTTCATATTCGCCGTCACCATCCAAATCGGCTACAGAAGCATCATTGGGCGTGTAACCTTCAGGCGTTTTCAACGGAATTGAAAAGTACGGTTTTTGATTGGCTATGTATTTTGCAGAATCTATATCGACCGATTTGTCCTGAGTATTTGATTTGACGAAATACGTGTAATTCTTTGTTTTATCTGCGGTTTTATCTAAGAAATTGGTTTCGTTAAAAAGTGGTTTTCCGTTCAGTTTTTTTGAAGAATTATTTTCAGTCCGATAGATATCAAAATGGGTATCCTCAGCTTCAGTACCGAGCAGACGCCAACTCACAAAAACACCTGAATCTGCAGACATGGCAACGATTCCTCTTTTCAGATATTCCATTTGTCTTTGGGCTGAAAATACCTGTGAAAGAAAAATGGCAGATGTAATGATGATATATTTAATTCTCATAATTCTATTTCTCAATTTTTGTAAGCTTAATGTCGTTTATTCTTTATCAAACAATCAGTTCTTTGTCTTGAAATCGAATATTCGACAAAGTCAGACAAAAGAAACAATCCTGAATCTTCGGGACAATGCCTGGAAATTCAGCTAAGATTTTAAATAAATTCCTAAAACTTTCAAGCTCAGGCAGAAAGTCGACCAGGTTGTCCGATAACATTTCTCGCTTTGATTCATTTATTCTGATTAGTCAAATTCAACCGATTGCACTCCAAAAATTATTTACCGGAAGTTTGCTTCAATAACCATTTTACCCACTCTTCAGTTCCCTGATAATTGGTAAAATCTGCGGGAAGTTTTTTTCCGTCGATGTACTCGTTATAACACCAAGGATCGCCCAAGGCGAAAACCGTCCCCTTGCCGAATTTGGCAATCGCTCCGATAGTCTTTCCTTCAGCGGTCAAAATTCCTTTGGCAGGGGATTTAGCATCGATGGAACTCACTTCTTTCATGTATAATTTCTGCTCAGAAAAAATTTCATTGCCGGCCGGGACCATGACTTTTCCCTGCTCAAATTCTCTTTTCTGAACGCGGTTGTAACTGTCATCATTGAAATGAATCCCAAATTCTCCTGCCAGTTTATTGAAATGTTCAAACTCCGAATTGCCATTATCATTGCTCATCAAAACCAAAACTCCCCCTTTTTTAACCCAGTCCGTCAGGTTTTTAATGCTTGTCGGGTCTATCAGATTGGCCTTTCCGCCATATGCTTCTTTGTCAATATCCGCATCTACGATGATGTAAATACTGGCGTTCTTCAGATCTTTCCTGGAGGGAGCAGTATTCAAAGTACTGATTTCTGCGCCCTGCTTTGTGAATATTTCTCCCAACAGCGAAAATCCTCCGTTACTGGTGTCGTTCCACGTGTAATGCCACGATTCTAAAACTTTTGTTTCCTTGTTTTCCTTTTTTTCGTTGTTGAAAAAGTTGTCTAACACGACTTTTGGTTTCTGCTGGGCATTAGAGAAACTAAAGGTCAGTAAAGTTGCTAGTGCGAATGTTTTTATGATGATTTTTGTATTCATTTTTAATTATTTTATTTTAATTTTTTGTCGTAATTTTTTGAACGCAGAGTTCTCAAAGTTTTTTAGACTGCTAACTGTTTAAAGGGGTACAGAGCCGTTTCACTTATATAGAACGCAGAGTTAAGTTTTATAGATTTCATGCTTAGTCATTGTTAAAATCACTTTGAATAATGAATTGGAATTAACTGAATTTCGCCATCAAGACCGGAAGGCTGAACTTTCCAGTTGGATGCATCGAAAGGCTTGTAGTTAATATTCACAAAATTGATTTCATGGTAATTTCGCCACTGAATTTTCTTTTGATCCATATCGCGGATTCTGTTGGCCATCAGGTTGCAGACTTCGATTTGAATGGTATTTTTTCCTTTCTTTAAATATTTTCCAATGTTAATTTCGAAAGGCAGACTCCATACAATTCCTGCTTCCTGACCGTTGATCGTCACTTTTGCACTTTCGTAGAGTTTACCGAATTTCATAAGATAATCGTCGGCATCTTTCTTTTTTAATTTTAAAGTGGTCGTGTAAACTCCGGTTCCCGAAAAGCTTTGCGTTTGAGTGTCTTCTGTGAAATTCGTCCACGGCTTAAGCTTTGTTAAATTTTTCGCTTTCGGAAATTGAGGCCCGCCTTCTTTAAAAGTCAGTTGCCAAGGTTGGCTGAGAACTATCGGCGAATCAGCTTTTTCTGTGTAATGCCAATTAGGTATTGACGTATTGATATTTTCAGTATTCCTTATTATCAAAGATTCTCCTGATTTCAACTGAATACGAACTGAATTATTCTGAGTCTCAGCAATTCCGAAATCACCATTTCCGGGATTCATCAGAACTACCTGTTTCCCTGTAAAATTCAAATTAATATTTTGATTGATATTCTTTGAAGTGTGATTGACGATGTAATAGTATTTTCCGCCGTCAAATTGTCTTCTTACGAATTTTAATCCGGTGTCAGTCAGCTTTTCTCTATCAATTTTTAAATATTCCAAAGCTTTCGCAACATCAGGACTCATAACAATTTTTCCTTTACCGAAATTCGCAATTGTCATCTTTCCGGCTTGGTTTTGGAACCGAATCTGATGCCATAAGGATTTTAACTGAGTTTTTCTTTTCTCCACCTCAAAATTCCCGGGAATATCTTTTGGTTCGTTCTGAAAAATGATTGAAGCTCCGTTTTGAGCCAGATCCAGAATGTTTTTTAAAGTAGATTCGGGCAGATACGTCAGCTCAGGAATGATCAAAACCTGATACGCAGAACCATCTTTTGACACCTGAATTTTCTGGTTTTCCGACTTCGATTCGCCAATCATTTTATCCGAAATCATATCCAAAGAATATCCCATTTTACTGAGTTTATTCAGATTTTCATACATTGGAGTCGGCTGTAACCATTTTTCAACATTATGAACTTTGAATGTCATATCTTTCCCTTTCGGACTCGCCCACTGATCGTAAATCGGCCAGTACATCAGCAGTTCGTTATCCGGTTTTCCGCTTTGTAAAACAGATTGAGTCCTTTCGACGTATGAATTTAACCCTTTCAAATGCGGCCATAAACTGTTTTCCGGAACGAAATTCACCGAGGCATAAAACAGCCATCCGGGAAAAGGTACATCCGCCGGCGTATATGTTGTTCCGTGATAGAAAACGTGGTTGATTCCTGATAAAAACACCTGTTCCACTTCCGGTTTTGCCTGAGACCATGAGGTTTTAAAATGTTCGGTCAGCCAAGTGAAAGTTTCATTGGAAGTAAGTTTTTTGCCCGTAACATTCGCAGCGGACGAAGCAAACTTCAACATAGTAAAATCCGGCATATCCGATTTCTGAATGTCTGCGGTATCTCTTTTCAACCCCGGAATTTCAAAAACTGAACTTCCGAAAGTTTCAGAATCGGGAATGTCGACTGCAGCGTACAAATCCAGTAGATTTCCTGGCGAACCATGCGCCTGATTGGTGTTTTTTGAGTTTTTGGCATGTGCCCAATTGGTAAAATCTCCGGTAAAACGATTTAAAATCAAATCGCTCAACGTTTCTCTGTAATCTGATTTTATTCTTGCTGCTGTTTCATTTTCCTCATTGCTCACGAGATATTTGATGTACGGACTTATATCATAACCCCTTCTTTTCTGAAATTCCTCTTTAAAATCAGGCGTCCAGTCTGCGTTGTACACTTCATAACTGTCGTTGAAAAAAGAACGAATCCCATAATTTGAATTGCCAAAAGCTTGATCAAAAGTTTTCAGATAATCTTTTGTAGCATGGGACGAAAAGTGGTCTAAAGTATAGCCTTCTCCACCCGGTGCAGCACGTTTTACTTTTTGCAGGGTTTTCCCAACGAAAACTGCATAAACTGACCATTTTCCCGATGTGGGTTTCCAGTCTAAAGAGCCGTCAGCACTCACTTTATCAGTTAAAATGAGCGCTTCGTTTTTTTCATTATAGGCGGTAACAATATCAAGTTTTACGGTCTTTAAATTCCTCTGTTTTTCGTCTTTCAGAACAATTTTATCTGAAAATTTTTCATTCGGTTGAATTTCGTAAGTCTGCACGATCATCTTCGTTGCCGCATCATTTTCGCTGACCTGAGGTCCGCCAATTGGCCAACCTGTTCCTACTGACAGATCAACGCCCATATTCAGGCTTTTTGCTTTGTTGGTGGTAAACTGCAGCATTTTCATCCATTCGGGAGAAAGATAACTGAGGTATTGTTTTTCAAAACCTTTTGCACCGTAAATGGGTACAATCTCTACGCCTCCGAAACCTGCTTTATTTAAAGTTGTCAATTGCTTATCCAATCCTTTTTCATCTACGGCATTTCCCATCCACCACCAGCGCGTCCATGGTTTTGCGGTCTCTGTGGTTTTAGGCCACGGATTTTGTGCGGAGAGATTTCCGAAGGCAAAACAGATAACACTGAATTTTATAATATTTTTGATATTCATTTTTACTTTTTAAATTTAACCACAGTTAAAATTAACCACAAAGTCACAAAATATTTTGGACACATGAGTCATATAAGTTTGTGATTCGGCTTTTTAGAAGAACATATTAGTTTTAAAAATCAAAGATTTTCTTCGATGCTGCATCACGATTTCGTCCTTTCAGGGCTTTCATATCTTATTAAAATTATTTCCCCGAACCAAAAGGAAACGATTTTGATACAATTTTCAAAGGACTTTTGCTCCCTTTAGGGTTGGGGTAAACAAAATCCCTTTGAAATCATTTAACAATTAATTTCCATCAGGCTCATTTTTACTTTTTAATTTAACCACAGTTAAAATTAACCACAAAGTCACAAAATATTTTGGACACATGAGTCATATAAGTTTGTGATTCGGCTTTTTAGAAGAACATATTAGTTTTAAAAATCAAAGATTTTCTTCGATGCTGCATCACGATTTCGTCCTTTCAGGGCTTTCATATCTTATTAAAATTATTTCCCCGAACCAAAAGGAAACGATTTTGATACAATTTTCAAAGGACTTTTGCTCCCTTTAGGGTTGGGGTAAACAAAATCCCTTTGAAATCATTTAACAATTAATTTCCATCAGGCTCATTTTTACTTTTTAATTTCACCACAGTTAAAATTAACCACAAAGTCACAAAATATTTTGGACACATGAGTCATATAAGTTTGTGATTCGGCTTATAAAGAGAGCACATCAGTTTTAAAAATCAAAGATTTTCTCCTGCGGCTGAATCACGATTTCGTTCTATCAGGACTTTTATATTTTATCAAAATTATTTCCCCGAACCAAAAAGAAACGATTTTGATACAATTTTCAAAGGACTTTTGCTCCCTTTAGGGTTGGAGTGAACAAAGTTCTCTTGAAAATTTTTATAAAATATCTAATTTCCATCCGGCTTCAGACTTTCCGTAAAGACAGATTCCGGCCAATTGAATTTTTCAACATCATCAGGTTTATTTGGATTAAAATTTTTATAATTTTTTGAAATATATCTCTTTAAGGGTAAATTTTGGTCAACGATGGATTTCACGACACATTTCGCTAATTCGTAAGCACCGTAAGTATTGAAATGCGTGTCATCTGCCAAAGCTGTCGGTTGATTCGGATTAGCGTTTGCCGGATAATGAACGAATGCTCTTTTCGCCTTTTCCGGTCCCATCGATTCAAATAAGGTTTTGCTCAACGCATTTAAATCGATTAAATCAACATTCTCTTCTTTCGCAATTTCCCGCATTGCATCGGGAAAATCATCCAGTGTATTGACAATTTTATTGTTTACATCAAAAACCCTGCGGTTCATTGACGTGACCAAAACCGGAATTGCACCCAATTCTCTGGCTTTCAAAATCCATTCTTTGAGTCGTTTTCTGTAACCGGATTTTGTACTGTTGCCCGCTTTTTGGTCGTTGTGCCCAAACTGAATGAACAAATAATCTCCCGATTTAATTTTATTCCGGATTTTATCGATTCGGTGACGGTCTTCAAAGGCTTTTAAAGTTTCTCCGCTCTCGGCGTAATTGGCAATCACGACTTCATTGGGAACGAAAAAGTACGGTAATATCTGTCCCCACGATGCCCAAGGTTCGTATTGTGCATCCACAACCGTAGAGTCTCCGGTCAGATAAATCGTTTTAGCAGTTTTGTTGGGTTCAATAATAACCGAAGAAACCTTCAGAGCTTTGCCATTGAATTCTATTGTCAGCAAATTGTCCCAATGTAAATATTTTCTTTCTCTCGGTTTCAACTTTACAATTCCAATCTGAGTACCGTCCTGATTTCGGATAATGCTGTCTTTTACATGAACCGAAATTTGTTTTTCAGTGATTTCGCCCTTTTTTGTTTTGATATCATTCAGCATCAGACGGCGGTTTTCAACGCGTATGGTTGTTTTGGAAGTTCCCTTTGAATCGCCCAGATTCAGTTTAATATCATAATTTCCTTCCGGAATTGCCACTGAAAAATAAAACGGTTTGTCGCTGGTGATAAAATCACCTGTCAAAGGATTCCCACCTCTGTCAACCGATTTCAAACTGGAAATATCCATAAATCCGTAACCCGTTTTTTGATCAAATTTTGACATAGATGTAATCGGAATAAATCCGTTTTCGATTCTGCTTCCGCCAAAATCAAATTTGAAACTGGTCTGTTGTCCAAAATAAAATGAACAAATCAATAGTATCAAAAACGCTAATCCTTTTTTCATCATTAATCTGTTAAAATATTTTCTTTTGGCATTGTAAACTGCTTATTTTCACCGCTTAAATCCTGCAGGCCAAAGTAGAAATACAAGGTTCTTTTAAATGTTCCGTTCAGATGATTCGGTTCGCTTTCAGGTCCTAAAGTTGAAGTATCATTATTAATATTAAAAGCCAAAGCTGTTCCCAGTGGCGGAATCGCATCAAGGAAAGAAACATTTCCTGCCGGCAGTTTCGGATACCCTTCAGCACCGTAAATTCCATAAAAATCAAAAAGTCTGACGAACATTTTTTCTTCTTTTGTTCCGATCGTAATCTTTCCTTCGGCAGTATTGAGCTGCAACCAGGACACATCATCGAAATACCCTTTAAATTCGGGATAAATCCAAGGTGAAAAACCTGTTCGGGTTGAGTTTTTCAGATTTTGCCAGACGTTGTAAGTTTGTCCCTGAGTTCTGTTTTTCCAAACGTGATACGGACCTTTTCCCAGCCATTTTGCGCTGATCACGTAATTTTCCGGATAGTCAAAACTTACGCCTGCAAACTGATAATCTCCTGAGAGAGAATATTCGTAATTTAATTCCAAAATTCCATTCGGATTTAGTTTCCAGACTGCTTTGTTTCCGTTTTTGTAGGCAATCTGAATAACCTGATTTTGTCCTTCTGCAAAAGATTTTACAGCTGATAATTCGGTTTTTCCGTTAACGAAAACCGGTCCGTTTCTGAAAGTCATTTTCTTGCCCTTTTTGTCGACAATAACTGACTTTAACAACCCATCTTTTTTTCTAAATGAAAATTCTTTTTCGTCTGATTTTAAAATAAATAATGAATCATTTTCAACCACTGAAACCGCAAATTCTTTGATTAAAGATTTCGAAAACTGTTTTGAAATATCATCATTAGATTTGATTTTCCAGTTCCACGTGTAGATTTCCTTTCCGAAAGAATCGGTTGCAGTCAGCATTAATGCCTCACTCTCTTTCCAGTTTTGAGGAAGATTTAGTTTAATATTTCCCTTTTCTGTTGGTTTAATATTCGGAGATACTGCTTTTCCATTTTGAAGTACATTAAATCCGGGTTCTGAGGAAAATGCTGTATTAAATTTGACCAGTTTCCATTCGAGCTGACATTCAATTAAATTCGTAAAATGATATCTGTTTTCAACAGGAACAATTCCATTGAAATCATTCGGCAAGGTTTTCAAATCAATTTTTACCGGACTGTAAATTTCCCGAATGGCATAAAAGCTCCCTTCTTTTTCACGATGCGGACCCACGACTCCGTCCGGAGCATTAATCGCATTGACGTCAACCTGATTATTAAAATCTGTCCGGACAAGACCTTCATCTGCAAACGCCCACAGAAATCCACCTGCTCCTTTTTTTGAATTCCAGTGAAGTTCCCAGTAATCGACCAGAGAAGTTCCGCCACCGCCGTCATCCTGCGCGTGCAGAAATTCGGTCGGCATATAAATATTTTCTCCTTCAAGGATTTTTTTGGTGCTGTAATAGTCTTCGTAATGATTGCAGTCGATACCGTTAAAAGCGTTTCCCGGTTTATGATGTGCATGAATGACAGGACGGTTTGACAAGTCGTATTTTGCATATTCTGCATCGAGATCAAAATTATGTCCGCCCTCATTTCCGTTGCTCCAGAAAATGATTGATGGATGATTGGCATCTCTATTCACCATTTCTCTCACAAGCTTTTTGCCAACTTCCGTGCTGTATTTTTTTTGCCATCCTGCCAATTCATCCAGAACATACAAGCCCAGTGAATCGCAAATCTGCAGGAAAGATTTATTGGGTGGATAATGAGCACAGCGAACGGCATTCATATTCATTTCCCTGATGAGCTGAAGGTCCATTAAATCAATATTTTTGTTGACCGCTCTTCCGGTTTCAGGCCACCAGACATGGCGGTTGATCCCTTTCATTTTGATTTTGGTTCCGTTGATGTAAATCCCGTCGCCTTTTTTGATTTCAATCGTCCGGAAACCAAATTTTTCTTCGCTTTGGAAGACGTTTTTGCTGTTTTTATATAAACTGAATTTCGCCCTATATAAATCAGGGGTTTCAGCCGTCCAGAGTTTTGGATTTATAACAGAGAAGTAAACCTGTTTTAAAGTATCTTCTTTCTGAATGATCATCTGCGATTCACCAACGAGATTATTTTTAGCATCAAAAATTTCGACCTTTACCTTATTGACAGACTGGATTCCTATTAAATGAATATTTGAACGGAAACTTCCGTCTGCTTTGGCATCAATCGCTGTCCATGAGATGTTTTCTTTTGAAGTGGCTTCAAGATAAACCGGTCTGAAAATCCCTCCCAAAACCCAATAATCCGCCAGCCGTTCTGCGTTGTTGACCGACTTATCTGCAGACATTTTGGAAACTTTTACTTCCAGAATATTTTCTTTTCCAAAAATTAATTTGTCAGAAATATCATATTTGAATTCATAAAAAGCGCCCTGATGCATTGCTCCGGCTAATTTTCCGTTGATTTTCACTTCGGTGTCCGTCATCGAACCTTCAAAAACGATGTTGACTGATTTTCCTTTCCACGAATTCGGAACTGAAAATTTATGTTTGTACAAACCTACTTCATCATTGAATTTAAAATTCTTACCGTAGGTGACGTAATCCCGTCCGTAGTTATACGAGCCAAATCCCTGCTGTTCCCATTGTGAAGGAACCTTAATTTTGTTCCAGCTTCCCGACTTTCGTCCGCCGGTTATCCAAAAATCCCATTCTTTCGTATGCTCAGAATCTGTCCCGCTCAGGAATTGGATTTCCTTAGATTGAGCATGCAGAAACTGTGAGCAAAAGCATAAAAGAACGAATATTTTGGAAAAAAAACTCATTTAGCAGAAATATCAGAATCGTCTTTTTTGTCGTAAGATTGCGTGAGAGAAGCCACCTGCGTTACACTGACATTTTTTTGCTTTAAATTCTGAATACTATTTAGATTTTGCATTTCAGGTTTTAAAGCTTTTATTTTAATGTTTTCAAACGTAAAATCCTTCAGATCAAAAAGGTCTGATTTTTCAATAGAGAATGCTGTTTCACAACTGATGTCAATGTTCTTTAGCGTAATGTTGTTTGCCAATCCTTTTTTAGGTCTTTCTTCACCCTTCAAATCAAAAAACTGGTTCCAGCCTTTCACATACAGGAACGTTTTTACATTTCCGGTAATATTTTCAACCGTCAGATATTCGTAATGCTGAGGCGTGTCGGGACGCATTTTTAAATGTAATAATCTTGATGCATCATTCACTTTGGAATTTCTAAGAATCACATTGTAATTGTGAATTGATTCGCTTCCGCAAGTCAGAACACTGTGGCAGAATCCGAAACTGTTATCTTCGATAATGATGTTTCTGTTTTCCCCGTTATTCGGGTCTTTATCGGACTTCGGACCTTTCCCACCTTTCAATGCTATCGCATCGTCGTTAACCGACATATAGCAGTTTTTGATCAGGAAATTGGTACACGCATCGATGTCAACAGCATCTGTACTTGGTGCTTTTACAGGTTCTTTAGGAGCAAGAATCGTCAGGTTTAATAATTTAACAAAATCACTCTTATAATAATGCGTGCTCCAGAAAGGTGAATTTTTAATCGTAATCCCCTCTACCTGAACGTTTTTTGAATTGGAAACATAGATAATTCTGGGTCTCATTTCGTCCATATTGGTACACTTGGGATTCCATTCGCGTCTTTTCCAGAATGATTTCCAGAAGCGAAGTCCGTTTCCGTCCAAAGTTCCTTTTCCGGAAATCGTAAAACCGTCCAGCCCGTCAGCATTAATTAAAGCCGGAAAATATTTTACAGTCTGACCTTCCATCCTTGTGGTTACTACCGGAAAATCATTAATATCATCACTCCCTTTTAATTTCGCCCCATTTTCCAGATGCAAATGTGTTCCCTGTCTGAAGAAAACCGAACTGATGAGAAATGTCCCCTTTGGCACTACTACAACTCCGCCTCCGTTTTTCGCTGCCAAATCAATGACAGCCTGAAGTTCTCTGGTCTGAAGAATCGTACTGTCATTCTTCATTCCGTTCGCTGTAAGAACGTATTTCTTTCCCAATCGGTTGATATCGGTCGGTTTGTTTTCCTTAAACCACTTTGGAATTGTTGTTCCGTCAGGGAATTTGTCCTGGCTTTTCAATCCTGCGGAAGAAAGAAGAAGCATCAAAAAAGAACACAGGATATTGGATGTATTTTTAAATTTCATAAGATAGTTATATTGCTGTATCACCAGATTTATCTGACTGTTCATTTATAAAGCACAAAAATCAGTAAAATAACCTTCAGTCAGACGTTCCTCATAATAGTAAAATGCTGACATGTAACGCAAAGTTTGTATAAACGTTCTGCTCAACACAGAGCACAAAGACTTTTTTAATTAATGTGCGTAGAGGACCATCATCTGGAATATTATTCTTTCATTTCATTTTCATAAAAATATATATTCTGAGCGCTTACAGCATCCTGCTCTTTCATGTGAACAGTTTTGAGATACGTTTGAGCCTGCTGATCAATCAAATTCAGCTTATCATTATAACAATAATACAATTTCCTACAGGATTACCTCTCCACTTATCAAAACAGATTTGAGTAGAAATACTGAATTTAATTCAACAGTATCTGAGTAATTTTGGGATTGCTGAAACCGATCATTGTGAATCATTTATAAAACTGAAATCATTCATACCGTGTTTATTCTTGTCAGAAAATTTACAGTTTACCGGAATATACTGATTTTCATTAACATAAACTGTGACTATTAAAGTCCGAAGTCAATGTTCTGATTCACAACAATTCAGTACTGCATTAACCTACTTATATGATTTATTAATAACCATAAAAACGATCTATCATGCTTAAAAGAAAAAAAGAAAGTAAAGAAACAGGTGAACAGTTATTCCGAAAGAGCCCGGGAGAGCATAAAAGTACTTTGGCTCAGATCATGTCGGGGTACTCAAAACTTCTCATCGATGATCCTGTGCTGCCCTTCAGGAAAAAAAACCTGCAGGAGATAGCCAACAATGTTGATTATGGTGTTTTAGCAGCATTGGACGGCACATGGGTAAGTTATAATGCCAACTACAATAAAAATATAAATCAACCTTCACTGGGAAGCGGAATCCATACGACAATCATGCCCTCGCCGGGAACAAATTCCGGAACGATTCCCGGAAAATTCAGTTTCGACTGTGAGGAATATATTGAAAAGTTAACATTTTCACTGGTTCCCGGAGGGGTCCGTAACCGTGGCGGTGCAAGTGAGTTATTTTGTGGTGCTGTAAAATATGAGCAGACGATTAAAAGTGTCAACAGAGAAGCTGGAAAGCAGGATTTGCAGTACATGTCTATCCATGAGGAAAACGGGATGTATTTATGGCTTAGCGATGTGTACAATCATGCTGCGACAAAGGAATCCATCGAAAAAGACCGCGGTATTCATGCATTTTCTGAAGAAGATTATAAAAATTACGGATATACCGGAGAATACAGAGATGAACCTTTAGTTCAGATATCAGCCGATGAAAATCATAAGAAGTACATTCTTTTAAGCGAACTGCAGGAAGGACAGGAATATTACGAGATCATACCTGCCCAGGAACTCCAACCGGGAGACGGGATCAAAGGTCCTTACTTTATTCCTGATTACTCTATTTCAAGAAGCGGTGTTATTCCTCACGGCAGTACAATTACTTTACTGGGAGATATTGCGCCGGAAGGTTCTGATTATTTAATTAACGGTTCGCCTCAATTTCCATACGGCAATGCTGCATGGGAACCTGATCATCTTGCCATCTCCCGCACAATGGGTGGTGCAGGGGCAAGTGTTTCATCTCCCATTGACCTTGATGAACCTGCTCCTGCGTGGGTGCATGAGAAACTCACTGATGAAAATGACCCGGGCTCCAATAAAATTTATACACAGAGAATACTTGCTGATGACCTGTATCCGTACTCCGTAAGGCCTGATCTGCGTCTGAGAGATACTTTAAGCGGGCAGAAGGTAACGAATTATGTGCTCGTGCAGATGTCCTCAAAGATGAAGACCGGAGCGCAGGGTGGGATTTTAAATGTTCCTTTTGTCAACCGGTTTGTTCCTACGGTTGAAGTGGATTTCCGCCTGTGGATTGAAACAGTAGTAGAAGACGGAAAGGAAATTATTCAGCTGCAGTACGAACAGATCGTATTTTTCGAATTTGATTTCGGAAATGACGGTGGTACGACAAGCTGGCCTCACATTCAGGTCATACCCTTCGTAAACTGGAAGATCTCCCTGCTGATCAGAGACGTGTGATCGAAGAGCAGTTTTTTGACAGTCAGAAATTACAGACTGTTCCTCTGACTGAAAGTGCGAATCCTCCGGCAGGCTGTCCGTATCATAAAGAGTAAATAAAACAGTCTCTGAAAATAAAACAGCACCAATAGAAATCTGATCTATGGTGCTGTTTTGATTCTGACAGGAAATATATTCTTTATATAAATTTCATGCTGTTTTTTTTAACCCATCGCTTTTTTGTCTGTGAAAAACAGGAAACCCTCTTTTTTACGGATAAGCTGTAAAGGATATAATTCCGGATTGTATTCTCCATTCAATACTTCATTCAGAGCATGTTTTTTGGATTCACCGAATGCAACCACCAAAATATTTTCGGCATTATTAATTACCGGTGCAGTCAAAGTGATCCTGAACATTTCCTGTGGTTTCAGATAGTACGCCGAAACCCATTTTTCATTCTCATTCAGAACTTCTTCACCCGGAAACAAAGATGCGGTGTGACCGTCATCTCCCATTCCCAACAGAATAAAATCAAAAACACCTTTTTCTCCAACAGTCTTTTTAATCTGCTGTTCGTATTCTTCAGCATATTTTTCCGGCTCTGTTCCATCCTTATACATAGGGAAGATCCTGTCTCTGCTGACAGGAACTTTATCGAAAAGTGCTTCAAATGTCATTTTTGCATTGCTTTTTTCATCCTGCAGTGAAACCCAGCGTTCATCAACCCAGAAAAAAAAGATCTTATTCCATTCTATCTTTTCTGCATATTCATCTGTTGCCAGTAAATTAAAAATAGCTTTCGGAGAAGAACCTCCGCTCAGAGCAACCGTAAAACAATCATGCTTCTCAATTGATTTTTTTGATAAATCAACAAAATGATCTGCTGCTTTTTTATATAGTGTTCCTAAATCTTCAAATACGGTAATATTCATTTTCTTTTTTTTTACATGTAAATCATTCTAAACCCAACTGTGCCCCTGTCTCTCAACCAAAGCAAAACTTTCTTCCGGCCCCCAGCTGCCTGCTTCATAATCCGGAAATGAAGAATCTTTTCTGCCTTCCCAGGTTTCCTGAATTGTTTTGACCACATCCCACGCTTCTTCAACCTGATCTGAACGCATAAACAGGGTAAGATCACCGATAAGCGCATCCAGCAGTAAAGTTTCGTACGCTTCGGGAGTATCTTCCTGACATGCAAAATTATCAAAGATCATTTCAACAGGCTTTAAAACCAGGGAAAGCCCCGGCTGTTTGGCCATAAACTGCAATCTGATATCCATCAATGGCTGAATATTGATGATCAGCCTGTTGGCAGACAGTTGCTGAGAAGTCTCTGAGAATGTTGAAGTTGGAAGCGGTTTAAACTGAATCGTGATGTAAGAATGTTTTTCTTTCATCTTTTTTCCGGTGCGGACGTAGAATGGGACATCCTGCCATCTTTCGTTATCGAGATAGAATTTTACGGCTGCAAAAGTTTCTGTATTTGAATCGGGAGCAATTCCGTCCTCCTGGCGGTACCCTTTTGCTTTGACACCGTTGACAGTGCCTTTTCCGTATTGTCCTCTTACCGCATAATGATCTACTTTATCAGAAGAAATCCTTCGGATGGATTTCAGGACATCTACCTTCCTGTCTCTGATTTCTCCGGATTCAAGCGAAGCCGGCGGCTCCATGGCGACCATGCAGAGGATTTGCAACAGGTGATTCTGAATCATATCCCGAAGTGCTCCGGTCTGTTCGTAAAAACTTCCTCTCGTTTCTACGCCCACTTCTTCAGCGACCGTAATTTGTACGGATTCAATATGTTTACTGTCCCACAATGGCTCAAAAATAGAATTCCCAAATCTGAATGCAAGGATATTCTGTACAGTTTCTTTCCCTAAATAATGATCGATACGGTAGATCTGTTCCTCTTCGAAAGTCTCAGACAGCAGATCATTCAGTTCTATCGCCGACTGTTTGTCGTGTCCGAAAGGTTTTTCGATGATAATTCTGTCTTTTTGAGGATCGGAAGCTAACTCAGTATTTTTAATATGATTGGATATCGTCGAAACAAAATTGGGACCGATTGAAAGGTAAAACAATCTGTTCCCCCGTTTTCCGTAGACGTTATCAAATTTTTCTAACTTCTGATATAAATCTTTATAAGAACTTTCTTCATCCAGCTGATGTCGGAAATAGGTGATATGTGCCTGAAAACCTGCCCAGTCTTCTGAACGTACTTTTTTTCTGGAGAACTGTTCAAGATTTTCTCTGATGTAATTTTTAAAATATTCATCGCTGTTATCTGCTCTTCCCAATGCCAGAATATTGAAGCCTTTGGGCATTCTGCCGTCGATATACAGATTGTAAAAAGCAGGAAAAAGTTTTCTTTTGGCTAAATCTCCCGTTGCACCAAAAATAATGATCGTCGTTGGCTGCAGGATTTTATTTTCACTCATTTTTCGGAATATTAAATATTTTCAGTTTTCCAGAAAGTATGGAAAATACCTTCCCTATCTGTTCTCTGATAGGTATGTGCTCCGAAATAATCACGTTGGGCCTGAATCAGATTTACAGGCAGAGATTCTGTTGTATATGCATCAAAATATCCTAAAGCGGTCTGAAGACCCAGCCCTGAAATTCCGTTTGATGATGCAAATGCGGCAGTTTTCCTTAATGATGAAATTTTCGCTTTTACGATTTCAGAAATGTCCTGATCCAGTAGGATATTAGATAAATCTGAATCTTTTGAATAGGCTGTATAGAATTTTTCCAGTAAAACAGAACGGATGATACACCCTCCTCTCCAGATTTTCACCACATCTTTAAGAGAAGTTTCGAAACTGTATTCTTCAGAAGCTTTTACCAATAATGCCAACCCCTGCGCATAGCTGATCAGGGTTGCCAGGTACAGCGCCTCACCAACTTCTTTGATGAATAGTTCTCTATTTTCAGGATTGATAATTTCATTTTTTGAATAGATCTGAGATGCTTTTGTACGTTCTTCCTTGTAGGCAGATAGGATCCTGGAAGTTACCGCAATATCAATAGTCGGAATAGAAACACCGATTTCCATGGCTTGCTCGGAAGTCCATTTCCCTGTTCCTTTTGCTCCTGCTTTATCTAAAATCCGGTCAACAAGATAGCCTTCTTCCAAATCATCTTTCTGCTTAAAAATATCTCCTGTAATCTCAATCAGATAAGAATTCATCTCGCCTTCATTCCATTCTCTGAAAACTTCGTGTAACTGATCATTATTGAGACGGGCACCTTTTCTCAGTAAATCGTAAGCTTCACTGATCAGCTGCATAATGGCATATTCAATTCCGTTGTGAACCATTTTTACATAATTTCCGGCTGCACCATTTCCCATATAAGCTGTGCAGGCATCACCATTCACTTTTGCAGAAATTGCTTCCAGCATAGGCTGAATTAATTTAAAAGCTTCCAGATCACCTCCAGGCATGATACTCGGTCCTCTTCTGGCTCCTTCTGCACCTCCGGAAACACCAATTCCCATAAAATGAAGGTTTTTCTCTTTCAGATCAGCTACCCGTCTTTCGGTATCTTTGAAATAAGAATTACCGGCATCAATTACGATGTCACCGGGACTTAAAAGCGGTTTAAGACTTTCCAGAACGGCATCAACAGGGACGCCGGCAGGAACCATCAGGATAATTTTTTTAGGACTTTCAAGTGTGGCAACAAAATCTTCTACCGTTGCAGTACTGATGACTTTTGTTGCAGGAGTAACCCCTTCCTGCAGTTCTCTGATTTTGACAGCATCGAGATCAAATCCTGCTATTGAAAAGCCGTTATCGGCAATGTTATAAAGAAGATTTCGTCCCATTACGCCGAGACCGATCATTCCGAAATTATATCCTTCCATTTTACTGATATTATATGAATTCTGTTATCAGCGCATAAATTTACGGAAATGCCTATAAGTAAAAAACAAATGGAGGTAAAAAATATAGGGTATTTTTGCATTTGCCTGATTTATAACAGAATAGTAAAAATCTGTTTTTTTATTATTCCAACTGGTAACCTGCGATTGAAAATGAATAAACACCCCAGAATTACTTCGAAAAATTAGTAGATTTCCTCTATTCATTTTTAGCCAACATTTATTTACGCCCGGATCATACGTACTATTATCTCTCAAAAACGTAAATAGATTTTTCTGGAATTTCTATTTTTTAAGGATAACCTACGTTATCTATTCTTTTTAAAAACATTGTGAAAGTTGCACAGTGGCAGCTATTTTTAAAATTAACCTTTAAGAAGATTATTCACAGTCTTTTCATCCCCTTTTATCCGTTTTACAAAGAACTGATTGTCAATCACTACACAAATAAAGAATACTTAAAATTCCACGCGTGGTATTTCGATTGCCTGAAATTTCGTGCCTTATATATCAGAATATTATATTTGCACTCTTTTGCATGATTTCTTGCAAGACGGAATGTTATCTACATTCGTAAACTGTTGCTCAATTTCCCATTTAAGTTAATTTGATTTATTGATCTATATCAATGCTGCTTACTGTTATATACAACGAAATTTACAATCTATTAAAAACACAATCAATTTATGAAATTAAGTTTATTCGATGCCCTGTTCTCAAAAATTTACAAAAGTATCTCATTTTATGGCTTAGAAGAGTCCGCCAGTAATCGTGACAGGGATCTGCATATTATGATCAATCAATATCTATCGGTTATTTTTATTATACTGATTATTCAGTTCTCTGCCTCAATGTACCTGATCGGTTTTACCTACCATCTGATCATTATATTACTGACTGTAGCTGCAATCACTTTAATAGGATTATTTTTACAACGGTATATCAGAAATAAATACCTTACATTTTCTGTATTTATGTATGTAATCATGCTGATTACTTACTATTCGTCATTGATGGGAGCAGAGAGCGGCTATTTCCTCTTTTATTTTTCTGTCTTTCTTGCCGTACATCAATTTTTCAGTATCAAAAAAGACACTGTTTTTGTCATTACTATATTTGCTTTTACCTTGATATGCCTCTATATTTCTGTTTTAAACAATTTTCAGTTATGGGGTCCGTATATTTCTGAACCCTATAAAAATATTGCCCACCGTTTGTTGCTTATTAATATTACATGTAAAATTTTCCTGCTGGCAATCAATTATTTCTTTTTGGAAGAAAAAAGAAATGACTATTATAATTCCCTTTACCGAAACAGCTATAAAATTTCTCAAATTGATGATTTAAGTACTGAAAATAAACAACTTAGAAAACAGATAAGTAAAAAAGAACTTTCTGATAAAGATTTAAAAGATCTTCTGGATTCTATCTCCTTCAACGACATACAGTTCCTTGAAAAATTTGAAGCAGCATTTCCTCTTTTTACTAAAAAATTATCTGATTATACCAATGCATCATTTTCTTCTTCGGAACTGACCTTGTGCGCTATTCTTAAACTTGGACTTTCAACAAAAGAAATTTCCATGTATACCAACTCATCATTGAAAGCGATTGAAGGCAGAAAATACAGGTTACGCAAAAAGTTTAATATTTCTTCAGACGCTGATTTAAATTTATGGTTTTCCAACTTTTAAGATTTGTCTTAAAATATATACTTTTCAGATCTGCCCCTATAAGACAAACTTTTACAGAAGAACTGCCTATATCATAAACTGATAAATACATAACATTGGAAAATGAATCATTTAATTAATTTTGAATTGTTTTTTTTGAAAGCCTTTCCGTCAAATTTATAGAACCTGGCTGCCCGGTGTGAGACATTCTTCTCAATCTCATCCAATGGAATGATGTAACTGAACGAAGAAACTTTTTTATGAAAATTTTTAATGTCAATTTTCTTCTCACTTAATGCACAATATAACTGATACAGTTGTCTTATTGTAAATTTTTTAGGTAAAAGTTCAAAAATAATTGAAAAATCAATCTCGATCCATTTTCGGATTTCAATCATGGATTCCTGTATGATCTTATTATGGTCAAACGGTAAGGACGGTACTTTGTCAACAGGATACCAGTCAACATTGCTGTATTTTGTACTGTTGATCTTATGGTCTATTTTACAGAGTGAAAGATAAGCAACCGTAATTATCCTGTCAATATTATGCTTATACTCCTTATCCATCCATTTAATATCATTTTGGTTACTTGCACGCATAGGATCAGCATAACATTTAAATTGTTTCAAAACCATTTTTTTGATTCCTGTAAGTTCATAGAGAACTCTGCCTGCAGCAGCATCAACATCTTCATTACTGTAGATCAGACTTCCCGCTAATCTTTTCTGCATTTCGCTCGGTGAACCTTCAGAATCGTGCTGAACCAATAAGATGTTTAGTTTATTGTCAAAGTCAAACCCAAAAACAACACAGTCAACTGAAACATAAGTATGAATAAAATCCGGAGCCATAATCAATGTTAACTTTTACGTAACATCACAAATATAAAAATTCAATTGATAAAAAAATAAAATTTACATTATATATTATATTCCTGATGGATATATGCGGGGTAAATATATAGGGCAGGTGTATCTCCTGTGATAAACTGATTACTGATAACGTTGATCCCAAACATATCGATGTGACAAACGCAACAAATGCACTGGGAATGATTGTTTACACATACAGCGGTAAGATCCACCATCCGAATTTTGTAAAGGTACAAGAGTTAAATTCTGACAATTTTAACGGCATGCCCAATTTGACTGACATTTCTTATACTTGGTGTAACCCTGATGGAAATATTTTAAGAGCAGAAATAACGTTCGTGTTCGGTCCCTGTATCTTTTCCTTTGCCTTAATGAAAGTATTTACAACCTCATCTCCGGACTAGTCATATCGTGACGGCTGACGAAGGAATATTTTCACTGCCATTGTGTTTACATTCGTGGAATGGAGCCGCGGTTTATACAGAAGTTGTAATTTAGTTAGTTTCCGGTTAGTTTCTCTAAAAGTTTGTTAAATAAAGAAAGATAAAACAGAATTGATCATAAATTTGGCATATAATTGGTAATCAGCATGGTATCAAATTATATTTTTATGAAAAAATACATTATTAAATTGTCTGTAGCACTCAGCTTTCTGACAGTTGCAGTATCATGCTCGAAAAAGAGTGAGTCAACACAGTCCGGAGATTCAAAGTCCGGAGATTCTACCAATGTCTCATCTATCAAGCCAACTGAAAATAAGCCGGAATGGGGGAAAACAATCAAACCGGAAATGCAGGCTGTTATGGAAAAACTTGCCAGCTATGGTGATAAACCTATCGAATCACTTTCACCTGAAGAAGCCAGAAAAAATCACACTCCCACAGATGCAGTGATGGATTTGGTGAAGGAAAACAATATTGCTATGCCAGCAGCGAAAGTCGATACCACAGGAACAGATATTGATGTCACGGGAGGTAAAATTCATCTTAGAATGTATACACCTAAAACCGGAAACGGACCCTTTCCAGTTATCGTATATTATCATGGAGGCGGTTTTGTAATTGCTGACCTTGACGTTTATAATGCATCGGCTCAGGGACTTGCCGAACAGACGGGTGCTGTTGTGGTATCTGTTGCTTACCGTCTGTCACCCGAGCATAAATTCCCGACTGCCCATAATGATGCTTTCGCAGCCTACGAATGGGTCGTTAAGAATGCTGCGTCAATAAAAGGTGATCCTAAAAAGATTGCTGTTGTAGGCGAAAGTGCAGGGGGAAATCTTGCTGCCAATGTTGCGATCATGGCAAGAGATAAAAAAATAACCTTACCGCTGCATCAGGTTCTTGTATATCCGATTGCACAATCTGATATGAACACAGGCTCTTATACAAAATATGCAGGGGCAAAGCCATTAAACAAACCGATGATGGCATGGTTTACAAAACATTACATGAATAATATGAACGAGGCTAAAGATCCTAGGATTTCTCTGGTGAATGCAAACCTGAAAGGGCTACCGGCAACAACCATTATTACTGCAGAGATCGATCCTTTACATGATGACGGAAAAATGCTGGCTGAGAAACTCACTGCTGCAGGCGTCAAAACGGACAGTAAAAATTATGATGGAGTAACACACGAATTCTTCGGAATGGCAATTATTGTTCCGGAAGCTAAGGATGCGCAGGCTTATGCTGCCGAACAGCTGAAATCAGCATTCAGATAATTTCTAAATTAGCTGTTAAAGATTTAAACGATCATTTCTTTACATTTAAAATAAAATCCCCGGTTTAAGAGACCGGGGATTTGTATTGATCATAAAAAAATGATACTGCTGATACCACAAAACAACAGAAAACTAATTATTTTTTTTTAGCGTTCTTCACTTTGTTGTAACTTTTCCGGCAAATTTAAGGCATTGAATTTTAGGTATTGCCAGAGACCTAATCCTTTGAATCTGTAAAATTTAAAAACCTGAAATTGTATTTTGTTACTAATTAATATTCTATCATTTAGCTTATGACAAATTTTTCTGACCAGCATCCATCCGAAAAACAGAAAATTGCCGAAACAGAAGCCCGTCTGAAAGCATTAATTGATGCTACTTCAGATGTTGTCTACTCTTTAAGTCCGGACTGGAGTGAAATGCGAGAACTTGACGGTAGAGGATTTCTGAAAGATGCACATGTCCCCAGTACAGACTGGAAGTCTCATAATATATATCCTGCTGATCTGGATCTTGTCAATGCAAAAATAGAAGAATGCATCCGTGAAAAAAAAGTTTTTCATCTGAAACACCGCGTTTTACGGGCTGATGGAACACCAGGGTGGACGTATTCCAAAGCAATACCTATTTTGGATGAGCATAACAATATTATTGAGTGGTTTGGATTGGCGAAGGATATTACCGACCGTAAAGAGAGTGAAGAAGCTTTACTTCAGGAGAAAGCAAAATCTGATCAGCAAAAACGGTTGTACGAAACTGTTACTTCATCAACGCCTGATCTCTTATATGTATTTGATCTTGACTATCGGTTCACGTACGCCAATCAGGCACTTCTTACTATGTGGGGTAAAACGTGGGAAAATTCGATAGGTAAGAGACTCGTGGAGAATGGTTATGAGCTATGGCATGCAGAAATGCATGAGAGAGAAATTGATCAGATAAAAAACACGAAACTTCCCATCCGTGGAGAAGTATCATTTCCGCATGCTGTTCTGGGAAGAAGAGTCTATGATTACATTTTCACACCTGTTTTCAATGAATATGGTGATGTTGAAGCAATTGCCGGTGCAACACGGGATGTCACGGACCGGAAAAAATGGGAAGAAAGTTTGGAAAACAGTTCTAACGAACTTCAGAAACTGAATGATGAACTTGCAAATACCAATCAGGAACTTGCCGCAACACTTGAAGAGGTAGCAAAAATCAATGATGAATTAGTTAAAGCCTATGCAAAAGTTGAAGAAAGTCAGACTGCTTTCCGCTTAGCGGTCAATGCAGCTAATTTCGGTACCTGGTTTGTCCACTCCATTACCAGGGAATTTATCACTGATGCCCGTTCAAAGCAATTGTTCGGATATTATGAAGATGAGCCATTTTCCATTGAGCAGGCCCTGGCACAGATTACTGAAGAATACCGCCCGATGGTATCTGCTAAACTGGAAAATGCAATTTATAACAATGGCGATTACGATGTTACTTATCCAGCTATCGGGTTTCATGATCAACGTCTCCGATGGCTGCGCGCTATAGGAAACCTCAAAGCAGATCCTTCCGGAGATTTTTCAGCATTTACCGGTGTTGTATTGGATATTACTGACCAGTACCTGGCCAATGTAAAGATCCAAAGAGCAGAAGAAAATTTAAGAATGGCAGTTGATGCGGCAGGTTTAGGGACCTTTCAGATCAGTGCAGATGACCGAGTCTTTACGGCTTCATCAAAACTTAAGGAATTTTTTGGTTTTTATCCTGACGAGCCAATGTCATATGACGCAGCAATCAATCAGATACATCCCGATTTCCGACAGGAAGTGGCAGTCAATGTTGAACGGGCATTTTCCGAAGGTATCCGCTTTGATATGGAACACCAGATCATCGGATACCATGATGAAAAGGTAAGATGGGTGCGTGCAATTGGTGAAGTACATCAGAAAGACAGCAAAAAATATTTCACCGGTGTTCTCCATGAGATTACAGAAAAAAAACTGGATGAAATCCGAAAAAATGATTTTATAGCGATGGTAAGCCATGAACTCAAAACACCACTTACCTCAGTTAAAGCCTATATTCAGCTGATGCAGCGTAAATTTGAAAAGATTGAAGATGACAATGTTTCTAAAATGCTGGATAAAACAGATCAGCAGATCACAAAAATGACTGCTATGATCAATGGCTTTTTAGATATATCAAGACTCGAATCAGGTAAAATACATATCAACAGAGAATCTTTTGACCTTGGCCTATTGGTAAAAGAAGCTGAGGAAGAATTTAATACGATCAGCAGCAGTCATCAACTTATCTTTGCCCCTGTAGAATCCGTGAAAATCAACGCTGACAGAAACAAGATCGGTCAGGTCATCCACAATCTGATCAGCAATGCCGTTAAATATTCTCCTACGGGAAGCTCAATTACGATCTCATGTACTTCGGATCATAAATTCGCCTACATAAGTGTTAAAGATAATGGCAGGGGAATTTCACCGGAGGATGCAGCACATATCTTCGACCGCTATTACAGGGTAGAAAATGATAATATGCATTCTATTGCCGGTTTTGGTATAGGGCTTTACCTCTGCTCAGAAATCATCAGCCGTCACCAGGGAAATATATCATTAAAAAGTGAAATTGACAAGGGATCTGATTTTATTTTTTCACTGCCCTTACCTGTATAGTTTCTGTTACTGTTTCTAAAATCAGTTAATAAATTATCAGATAGAATGGAAATCCACAGGATTTTACTAATTCACGATTTTTTGATACATCATTTCCTGGTTTTCATCCTGAAATTCAAATGTTGCTGTACTATTCATCCTGTAAAAAAACAGTTTGTTTAACCATCTGCTTAATCATCAGTATTTGTATCAGAAAAACAAAATTTCTTTTCCGAATCCCATTCTTTCCTGTAAAACATTCTGATACATTGTTGCTGTGCATTTTTGGAAGTGTGAATTTGCCATTTCTCTGCAACTGGCAACGTTTATGTAAAAGACAGTATGCATTTTTATTCAGACTTTCCATTTTACAATTTTAAATAATGCCAGCCCTGTATCTTTATTGCGAAATAATATATATATATATATATATATATATATTTAAAGCAAAAAGTCAACAGACTTTTCAACTGAAAATAAACCTTGAAATGAAATATATTGCTTTTACTTTAGTCTTTATTGCTTCAAGCCTGTCAGCTCAGCTTAACAAGTTTTCTGATCGTGAACTTTATGAACTGGGGAAAGTCTGGGGACTGGTAAAATATTATCATCCTGCAGTATCACAGGGAAAAATCGATTGGGATGCCGCTCTGCTTGAATCTTTTGGTGAAGTACCGAAATCCGGAATGAAAAACAATTTCGCAAAGTGGCTTGCTTTAGCTGATCAGACCAAATATGATCATATCGTGATCAAAGAAAGTGAGTGTGACAGCATCACAAACCGTAATTTTGATATTTCGTGGATCAGAAAAATAAGTAAAATCACTCCAGAAAACAGAACAAGGTTGTTAAATCTCGTTAACGAATCAAAAAATGTAGGCTCTTTCTACTCAAATTCTGCTAAGAACATCATTCGTTTCAACAGTACCAATGAAAAGGTTTTCGATAAATTTTCGGTTGAAGTCAAAATGCTGGAACTCTTCAGGATCTGGAATGCAATTGAGTATTTTTATCCATATAAATATCTGTTGGATCATAAGTGGGACGACATTTTAAAAAAGTATATTACTCTATTCAAAAAAATAAATACAGAGAAAGACTATCAATCAGCTTTAATGCTACTGGCCGCTGAAATTCAGGACAGTCATATTGAGATAGAAAAAAAGGTTCAATATGATGTAGTCGGTAAGTTATCATCACCCTTTATTTTCCAGATCGCTGACGGTAAGGTCATAATTACCGGCATTAAAGATATAGCTAAAATGAAGAAAGCCAACCTTGAGATTGGAGATGTTATTACGAAAATTGACGGTAAAACGGTCCTGAAAAATATCAATGAAAAATCTATGTATTTTGCCTATTCCAATGACGCTGTGAAATTGCGTGAAGCGTACAGCTATCTTTTCAGTAATGATGGTAAAAACATGCTCTTGGAAGGGATGAAAAAGAATGGAAAACCTTTTAAGACCACTTTGGAAAGGACAGAGCGTATTTTCAATAATGATTGGGACAAAGACGGAATTCCCAATTACCAATTGTTTTATAATGGCAAGACGTATACCTATTTAACCTATAATGAAAAAGAGAGTCGTCTCAATCCAAGTTTTCTGGTCGATGATAAGGTGTACTTCGAATTTTCTTCTTTAAGAGCATCCGAAATCCCATCATTGATGGACAAATACAGCAACACGAAAGGTATGGTCTTCGACCTGCGTGGTTATAGTAATGACGGTTCATTATTAAAAGTTTTTGACTATCTGTTCAGTAAACCGGAGCACTATGGAATTTTGATGCATGCTGATTTCAGCAAGCCCGGTACATTCTGCTTTGTGGACTATATTGTTGATAAAGATCATAAATTTGCCGGTAAGATCAATCCCAATCCTTACAAAGGGCAGGTTGTTGTTTTGATCAATGAATATACACAAAGTGCTGCAGAAATGTGGGCAATGATCTTTAAGAAAGTTCCGGGCGTCATCTTTGTAGGAAGTCAGACAGCAGGAGCTGACGGTAACAAAACCTCAATCAAACTTACGGACGGGAATGGCCTCATATTTTCCGGTCTTGGGATCTATTATCCGGATGGAGGTGAAACCCAGCGTATCGGCATCAGACCAGACGTCATTGTGCGACCAACTGTTGAAAGCATAAGAAATCAGCAGGATATGCTCCTTTTAAAGGCCTTTGAACTGATCGACAGGAAAAAGTAAAAGAGTTCAGGTTTAAAACTTATTCTAAACAGTTTTACTGTTTAGCTTTTAAAATTAATTAACCATCAAAAACCTGTTAAAATTATTTTTTAAAATAATGCACTGAAGGTAACCCATCAGATTTTTTACTGATTAGCTCCTGGTTAAAAAACTGAGCATGGATTGTAGAAAAACTACCTTGTTTTGTCAAATCGTTATGAAAACACGAACATCCATACCCGGAATATAACGTTCTTTCCACTCACTGTGACCTGCTTTTATCAATTTTCAATACACAAATTTGTTCTCTGTCAGGAGCTCATCATCTGCCAAACAGGTTAATTCTATTCTTCCTACAGGCTTTTACTTTCATAGTTATAAGCGTATCATACAGTCAGAACTTAACAAGTCCGATACGGTTTTATATATTGAAAACCTTTTGCAAATGAGCAGGATAATTTTCAAGTGTTCCAGTAATATCACCATCTTTGAAAATATCAAAACAGTTATAATCGGGCACAATTTCCACCCCGCAAAAACGATAGTTACTTGTAATTTGAATTAAGGCGTCAGCTGTACTTTTCCCTTCAAAAAGCATCTGAGCCGGGTCATCAAAACTGGCTTTGGGTGCATTCCAGGTCGAAGAAACCATGAATTTTCTGCCTTGCATTTTTCCCCCTGTCCCATATTGTTTAGTAGGATCTTCCCGCGTTCTGCCATCCCCTACCAAAAACTTTTCACTTAGCAAACCGCTGTTAAAGACATCATCCACATATTTTTTGTAGATCCAGGGTGCCCCGAACCAGTTAATAGGTGTTTGAAGGATAATAATTTCAGCTTGAAGGTGCTTCTCCACTTCTTCATCTGCATCATATCCATCTTCTACTTTGGTCTCTAATACCTTTACCCCTTTTGATAAGAAAAATTCTTTAGCCTTATTATGGAATGAATCATTCAGTTTACCTTCGCTCCAGTTAGGATAAGTTAAATGTGTATTGATCAGTAAAATTTTTTTTTCCGTACTCATCTTAATTCTATTTTTTTAGTTACTTTTTATTTTAAAACCCAAATACTTTTTTTAAATATTTTGAAAAATTATCAAGATCCTCTTTGATATGCTTATTATGAAATACATCGTAGCAGTGATATCCGGGAAGAACTTCAAAACCTACGAATCTATAGTTTGCACCAATATTAAACAAGGCATCATCGGCACTTTTACCTTGCCATGTTGGATTTTTGGGATTGTTGAAACTTTCTTCCGGTGCATTCCAGGTTGTGGAAATCAAAAACTTTTTACCATACATTTTTCCTCCTGTTCCATATTGTTTGCCAGGGTCTGTTTCGGAACGGCCATCGCCCGTTAAAAACTTTTTGCCAAACATGGCACTGGTGAAAACCTCATCGACATATTTTTTATAGATCCATGGTGTATTTTCCCAATTCACGGGTGTCTGCAATAGGATAATGTCGGCCTTCAGATGTTTCTCCACCTCCTCTTCCACATGGTAACCATTCTCAATTTTTGTTTCCAGCACTTTGAAGTTTTGAGACAGGAAAAATTCTTTAGCCCTGTCATAAAATGCCTGGTTCAGTTTTCCTTCAGAAAATCCTTTATACGTTAAATGTGCATTTAGGAGCAATACTGTTTTCTGTTTACCTGTCGATTGTGTCTGTGCATTGATTTTCATTCCAAATGTCAGTATTGTCACTAACATTGCTAAAAAAATTCTCGCTTTCATTTTATGTAATTCTAATATTTTTATATAATTTTTGACCATTTCTATTTAAAATATCAACCCAACCATTCAAGCATCACTTCAGAGATGCCATTAAAATTTGGCTACATATCCCGGACACATCATGGCTGTTAAAGAAAACTACATTAATTGGATTGGTAATTTTCGTCCAATATCCTGTACAGATCAATCAACGAAATTACTCTTGACAGAAATCCGGTAAATCAATGGATACAGATTTTGATTTTAAACGTAGTGAAAGGACATCATAGTATTCAATATCAATATTGCTGTTTAGAGGTATTCGCTCACCTAAGTACTCACTAAACGGTTCTATGTTTTTGAATAATTACGTTGAAAAAAAATTAATAATTTATTTATCAATTGCCAAAGAAGATGATAATACTCTGTAAGCATCAGCTTGCTCTTGCAATTCTTTTATTTTTCTTTCTGTTTCTGCGATGGCATCTGCCCCGGCTATCCAGCGTTTTGGAGGAGCAGTCTCGTGGGCAATGATCAGTATACCTTCTGCCAATTTAGCTGGATCACCTCCCTGAGTACCACTCATCGCCTGCCATCCAGGACGGAGAATCGCAATGCGTTCTGCGTAATCAGGAACGTTCAGTTCATTCCAGATCGTAGAAGATGGCTCCAGTAAATTGGTTCTGAAAAATCCCGGATTTACAATCGTAGTATTGATACCAAACTGGGAAACTTCCATTTGCAGAGATTCCATCCACCCTTCCAAAGCAAACTTAGACCCCGCCTACGCTGTGCATAGTTCGTATCCAACTAGACCTGCAGTCGATGAGATGGTGATAATGTGTCCTGCTTTATTACTTCTCATGATAGGCAAAATGGCTCGGGTCACATTCATGGGTCCAAAAACATTCACCGCAAACTGACGCTCGATCTGAGCCTGGCTCAACTCCTCGAAATAGCCCGCATAAAAGCTTCCTGCATTGTTTACCAGTATATCTACTGTACCGAATTTTTCGATGGCGTTATCTACTGCTGTGTTGATCTCTTCAATATTGGTAAGATCCATTTGTACCACCAATAGGTTATCGGTGTTATCACCGAATGCTTTTACGACTTTCTCAACATTTCTTCCGGTGGCGATTACTTTATTTCCTGCAGCAAGTGCAGACTTAGCTATTTCCAATCCTATTCCACTGCCTGCTCCGGTTACTAACCAAACTTTTGTATTTGTCATCTTTTTTATTTTTATTGTATACTTGCAGTACAAAGGTAGATACGGCCGACAATGTTGGTGGAAACAGATTACTAATAAAAAAGAAACATTTTACTGATAGAAAAAATGTTTAGGAAAGAGAACTCCTCTAGAAGCATCTGTAATGATCTGATCAATCACCTAAACGCGTGTAGATCGAGATAATAATTACAATGCACACGCCAAGTTATACAGGTGGTGATTATGGCTGAAAAGAGTAGTTCCAGAACCATGGTGATCGGATATTAATTCCTCCCAAACCCAATTCCAAAGGTCATCAAAAGCATAACAGCAACCATTAAGCACCTGCTACTGGATATTCAGACATAGTGATGCTCAGCCAAATCTACCATTCTGCAGGTTCGGCTTTAAATAAAAAAATCCCGAATTAACGGGATTTTATTGCTTATATTTAAATTTATTTTATCTCTAACGGAACTGAAATTTTATCCCAATCCATGGTGAATCCATTCCTGTTTATTTTGTAAACCAAAGCTTCCTGTTTTGTCTGTAAAGGTTTTGTTTTTACGTCAACACGAAGAGCATCTTTAGCTGCTTCGTATTTGTAAGCACCCCATTGTTTTGACTCTTTGTTAAAAATCGCAGTCCATGTCCCGCTTTCTTTTGGGATCAGGAAAAAGCTGTATTTACCTGCAGGGAGTTTTTTACCCTGAACGGTAATGTCTTTATCCGTTTCAAAAGTTGTTGCTTCATTGGCACCCGCACGCCAAACCTTATCATACGCTTCCAGACCACCCCAGATGGTACGTTCTTTTACAGAAGGACTGCTGTAGGCTATTGTAATTGTTGCATCTTTAACTTTTCCTGTCGCAGTAGCCGCAGGACTGGCAGGTTTTTTAGCATCCTGTGCAAATGCATTGACTGAAATCGTCATTGCAGCTAAAACCATGGTAGCAGATTTAATCATTGCTTTCATAATATTTTATTTATTTGTTTGTTGTAGTTCGTTTACGAATTTACGGTTTTCTGCTTATAAAAAATCAATCCGATTGACGAAAATATAATTACTGCCGCTGCCCCGATTACGTTAAGCCAAAGGAAAGAAACGATATCAAACTGATAAACCGCAATAACCGTAATTTCTGATAAAATTGCAGAAATAAATACATTCGCTCCGTTGATTTTTTTATAGTAAAAAGCGACAAGGAAAATTCCCAATATCGGGCCGTAGAAAAGCGAACCTAATACATTGACTGCCTCAATAAGAGAACCCATTTGAGTGGCAAACATCGCAACACCGATAGAGAATATTCCCCAGGCTAAAGTATGCAGTCGACTGTACTTCAACTCGGTAGCATCATCAGGAATTTCTTTTTTGAATATCAGATGAATATCTTTTAAAGAGCATGCTGCAAGGGAATTAAGTGCTGCCGAAATTGAACCCCAGCTGGCCAGAAAAATAACGGCAAACAGTAAACCAATCATTCCTACTGGTAAGGTGTTTTTTACGAAATACAGAAAAATATAATTGGTATCCGTTTTCTCCGCATTATAATTGGATCTGTTTATCGCTTCTTCTACCCTTCCGTGCAAATCTTTTACCTGAATCTGGGTATTTTTAAAATTCTGAATCGTTTTGTTAAGCCGGGGAGAATGAGTTTCTTTTAATTGTAGAATTTCTTTTGATTCCGTATTAAATTTTATCTGAAGATTCTGATGCTCTTTTTCAAATACCGCAGCCTGATCAGGTTTTGTTTCCTTTAAATGCTGATAAGACCGTTCGTTAAAATAAACCGGAGCCGGTTTTAGAGAAAAGAAAGCGAAAAGCAAAGCACCGATCAGGAGAATAGCAAACTGCATCGGAATTTTAACCAATCCGTTCAACAGCAAGCCCATCTTTGCATTGGTATTGTCTTTTGCTGTAATATATCTGCCAACCTGACTCTGATCTGTACCAAAGTAAGAAAGTGCGAGAAAAAAACCTCCGATCAAACCACTCCAAATATTGTATTTATCTTTCCAGTCGAATTCTGTGGTGATTACGTTGAGCTTTCCTGACTTCCCCGCCAAATAAAGCGCATCCTTAAAACCGATTCCATTCGGCATATTCTGAATAAGCAGATAACCAGCAAAAGCCATCGTTCCCAGAATGATGAGAAACTGTAATTTTTGGGTGTGAGCAATCGCTTTTGCACCGCCAACATAGGTATAAATCAACAGAATCCCGCCCGTTAAAACATTGGTCAAATAAATATCCCAGTTTAAAACACTTGACAAGATAATACTCGGAGCATAAATGCTGATTCCTGTTGATAAGCCTCTGGAAAAAAGAAAAAGAAGTGAGGTCAGTACCCGTGTTTTTTTATCAAAGCGGTTTTCCAGATATTCATAGGCGGTATAAACATTTAAGCGCTGAAAAATCGGGATGAAAGTAATACATATAACAATCATTGCCAAAGGCAAACCAAAGTAATACTGAACGAAACGCATGCCGTCTGTATAAGCCTGACCTGGTGCTGAAAGAAAAGTAATGGCACTTGCCTGAGTCGCCATAATACCAATCAGCACAATATACCAGGGCATTTTGTTATCTGCTTTAAGGTAGCTTTCATTGCTTTTTTGGCCACGACCGATGAATACGCCGTAAACCACCACTGCAACAAGTGTAAAAATCAGAACGGTCCAGTCTATAGTACTCATGTCCAGAATTTAGTAAACAAATAATAAAATACGATCTGTACTACCAATGCAATCGTCAGTAGTATGTACCAGATATTCCAATTTTTAAGCTGCCTGTTCATCAGTTTTTCTGTGCAGATAAAAAGTTTAAAAATAAACGGGCCGCACCAACATTACCCGCAGGTAACTGTCTGAAAAATGCCAATGGTGTATAAATAAAATTACCTTTCCCATATTTGGCGTATAAAGTTGATCCCTGCAGTGGCTCTTCATCTGTATCGTGCATTTCAAAAAGCGGTTCATATGCTGCATCCCACTGATCAGGGAAATAAGCACCACGCTCCTGTACCCAGCCATTAAAATCATCAGTCGTAATTTTGTTTGGAAAGTTCAGTAATTTATGACTGGGATTTAAAAATTTAACCACAGCATTTTCTTCAGTAACCCGCTTGTTGGCAATATTGAAGCTGTACATTCCCAATTGGTTAACTGTAGTATCCTGATTGGTGTTATACTGCATTACCAAATTACCACCAGCCTTTACATAAGACCATAAAAAAGGTATCCAGCGAGCTAACTTTTTCTCTGTGTTATTGGCACGAACGCCAAATATGATGGCGTCATATTGCGACAGTTTGTTTTGACTACCGTTTCCATCTGATCCATCTGTGTTTCCGTAAAAATCTTCATCTTTCAGTACATCTACCTGAATGCCTGCAATGCGGAGGAACTCCGGAATGAAATCGCCAGCGCCCTGTATGTAACCCACTTTTTTAACCTTCGCCTGTATATCGCCTTTCATCACGGTTACGCTTGCCGGCGCAAAATATTGTAACGAAGGTAAATGCGGATACTGAATTAATATTTGTTTTTTATTATAAGTAACCCCATCTACTATAAAATTTGCGTCCAGTTGTAAGCGGGATGAATGTATAGCGGCAAGCTTAGCTTTTGGAATAACGAAATTGAAGGTGGCATCTTTTCCATTGATCGGATTTAATTCGCCACCGCCCAAACTTTCTCCTTGATACATCAGGTTGACGATACCTCTATTTTTAAACGGCTTGTTTGAATTGACCTTAAAATGTAAACTCACATTTAAATCTTCATTTTCCTTAATGAGATAAAGCGGTTGTACAAATTTCAGTTCCATTGCAGGAACAATGCGCAATTGTTCCACCACATCACCCCGCACAGGGTCCAGTTTTTTGAAAGATAGAGGAAGTGTAACCTGAAACTTTTCCGAACCTATTTTTAAACTAAGCAAAACATTCAATGGTGATTCTGCCTCAGGCAAACCGGTTAAAGTATCATTCGGAATAGAGAAAGTTGCTGCGTCTGTGGCTGGCTTTGCCAACCAGTAAGGTTCGGTGAGTGCTGCATCTGCAGGAATCTGAATTTCGTGAGAAATGGTAATTAGAGAATCTTTCGATAGTTTTCTTCTGAAGCTTTCTGATTTGCTTAACCATTGTACATTTTCTAAAATGACAGGATTTTCTGCTCTTGAAATCAGATTTAGCCTGAAATTATAGTTATCCCCTGCAACAGCTTCAGCATGATTGGTAACAACCTCGCCCATGAACCCCGCACAGCTTAAAATGATAGCGTCAAGAGATTTAATTTTATCCCTTTTCAGATTTACATCAGTGAGCGCCATAATCTTTTTTCGTAAGACAAGTAAAGCAGGTAAGCTCAAATCAGGTTTATTAGGATTGAAGGCGGAAATAATTTTGTCTAATGACTGGTCAATATCAGCATTTCCTTTTTCGGTCCAGGTTGTCACGACTCCATCAAAAAGTGTTGTTTTAGCAGGCTCGCCAAGAACAGGGCTAAAATATTCAGTTTTGATGCCTGCTACAGACTGTGTTCCCGCACCCTGGCTTTTATGTAAACTTCTGCTTAATCCTGCCAATTCACCATATCCCATCCCCAATTGCGCATCATATTGCCCAACGGTAATTTTCAGTTGGTTTTCGGCAGTAGTATTGACCGCACCAAAACGGAACGTATTCCATAATATGCGTTTTGGTTGCCATGCACTGATATATTTCAGTTGGTTTGGGAAAGCAGTTTTGTCACCTGCCAGCTTAAAAGCTTTTTCCGCAACCACAGCCGAAGCAGCATGCTGTCCGTGGCCTGCCGCAGCAGTAGGCGGAAAACGGCAGATGATCACATCCGGACGGAATTTACGGATGACCCAAACTACATCAGCTATAATGCTGTTTTCATCCCACTGTTTAAAGGTATCGGTCGTATTTTTAGAGAAACCGAAATCAATCGCACGGGTAAAAAACTGCCGGGCACCGTCTAACTTTCTTGCTTCTAAAAGTTCATGCGTTCTGATTAAGCCCAATGCAGCACCCTGCTCTGTGCCCAATAAATTCTGACCACCATCACCTCTGGTTAAAGACAGATAGCCCGTTTCTACATTCTGGTAGTTGATCAACCAGGAGAGTAATCCTGTATTTTCATCATCGGGATGAGCCGCAAGGTATAAAACTTTGGGGATGTGTTTAAATGTTTTGAGTTCGCGATAAATTTCAGATGATTTTGAGGGACGGACCTGTTGCGCCGAACAAAAAACCGTATAAAAGCCAAGGATAAATACAGTGATTACTTTTTTGAACATTTGAATTTGCTTTGCGGGGCAAATATACATAATTGCTATTTGCTGACGATTTTAAAATCATTGTTTTATTACGCATGATTTATGATAAACTTTATTATTATTTTAAGAGGGACAAACTAATTAACCTGAGTTCGGGATAAACATTTTTTTAAATAATTGATTTTCAAAATAATGTTATTTTATCGCAAAGAAAAACAAAGAAATACTACTTTTTGAAGCTCTTTCAAGTTAAACAATGCCACTTCGTTTATCAAAGTTATACAGGAATTTTGTATTACCCTGATAAGTTTAACGCCTTTCTTTATCCTAATGTTGAAAAGCATATGATTACTATTTTTGTTTAGCTTTGCGTTTTACAGAGCCTTATCCCGAACTGAGGTTAATTATGAAATTTCCTGCAGTAATACAAAGTATTATGATCTCATGCAGTGATAATAATTCCATTTTTTAATACCTGTAACCTAATTTCTATCCTTACTGTAGAAATTTCTGAGTCAAGTACGTTATAATGTTGTTATTCAAACTATTGGCAAAAGGTCATTTGCATTGCATTCATCCTTCCGCCGTACACTTTTAATTTTGCAAATTCAGTCTCCAACTCATGAAATTCCGAAGCTGTCAGTCTTATATCATATGCACCTAAATTTTCATTGAGGTGGGGAGTATTTCTGGTTCCGGTAATTGAAACAATGAATGGTTTTTTTGCAAGAAGCCAAGCCAGTGCGATCTGTGAAGCTGTTGCATTCTTGTTTGATGCAAAACGGTTAAGAAGATTCACAATCGGCATATTCGCTGCCAGAACTTCAGGGGTGAATCTATCAAATGTAGAACGCAGATCCAATTTACTGTCGAAAGGGGTCTGCGCATTCAGTTTTCCTGTCAGATAACCCATTCCGAGTGGTCCCCAAGGTACAAAACCAATTCCCAGTTCTTCACAAAGATCAAGAACGCCATTTTTCTCAACACTTCTTTCCATAAAAGAATATTCTGTCTGAATGGCAGAAACAGGCTGTACTGCATGTGCCTTGCGAATGGTCGCAGTATTTGCTTCTGAAAGACCAAAATGTAAAACCTTTCCCTGTTGAATTAAATCCCTGACTGTTCCTGCAACATCTTCGATTGGCACATTCGGGTCAACTCTGTGTTGATATAACAGATCGATACGGTCTGTTTGAAGACGCTTCAGACATTCATCAACTGCTTTCTTTATATGTTCAGGTTTACTGTTCAAACCCACGTTAGGCCCACCGATATCAAAACCAAACTTGGTAGCAATTACTACTGTATCTCTAAACGGTTGTAAAGCTTCTCCGACCAGTTTCTCATTCGTATAAGGACCATAAACCTCAGCAGTATCAAAAAAAGTAACACCATTTTCATACGCTTTCCGGATGGTTCTGATTCCTTCTTCAATTTTTGCCGGGGCTCCGTAGTTAGCACTAATACTCATACAACCTGCACCCAATGCAGAAACTTTTAATTTACCAAGATTCCTTGTACTCATTTTATCTTTTTTATCGGTGTTGATACTATCTGATTCCATATCTCTGACGGACGCTGAGATCAGGGCAGGCGCAAACATCAATCCGGCTCCGGCAATTACGGATTGTTGAAGAAATTTTCTGCGGGAGTTTTCGCCATTGTTTATATTTTTCATTTTCCATTTCTAATATTTTAAATTACAGATCAAAGATAGCTTCAGAGAAAAAAAACCGTGGAAACAAATTACCAGTAAAAAAGAGACAAATTACCGATAACAGAAAAACGCTCTTTTAGGAGCGTTTATTTTTACATTAGTTATTCTGAAGAAATTGTTGTCTGTAATCTTTCGGACTTAATCCTACAAATTTTTTAAAGAATTTTGAAAAGTAGTTGGGATATTCAAAACCCAGTTCATAGGCAATTTCAGTTGTATTTAATTTTTGATTTTCTGTAAGAAGTTCCTTAGCTCTTTTAATTATGAAATCATGAATATTCTCCAAAGCAGATTTTTTTGTAAAATGTTTAATGATATCACCCAGATAATTAGCTGTTATCCCCAGCTGATCTGCAAAATACTGAACATTGGGAAGATGTTTTACAGGTCCATTATAGTAGTCAACCAGACTTTGCTGAAAATCGGTAACTACACGGTTGTATTGTTTAGGATCTGTAGAAAATTGTCTTTTGTAAAAAGATTCCACCAAAGAAAGCAGCACATTGACATAAGACAGTAATACTCCAAAGTGCCTGACTTCGTTCTCATAATATTTGATCATCAATTTAAAAACAGCGCTCACTTCTGTGACCTCATCATCTGTAAGATACAAAGCCTCATGCTGTCCGTAATCCAGATAAGTCTTGAATAAAAACCGGTGTTCTTCAATGATGTTTTTCGAAATTTGGAGATACATGCCTGTAAAAGTAGGTTCAGCGTCCCAACCTGGTTGGATGATCAGATCCGGTGTATTGAAAAATACTGCAGAAACGGGATCGACATCCGGCGTAGATTTTCTTTTGTATCTGATCTTTATGGAGATTCTATAAAAATCGACAACGACCGGCCCGGAATCAATGATGATCTTTGGCGGATCATAATAACCAACGTCTATATCGTTATCCATAGGCGCAGGCAGCCCAATAGCCTGATTGTATGCCGCAAAGTCTTTATAGGTTTTCATTTTACAAATTTATAGAATTGAAATTATTCTAATCAAATTATACAGATGAGATTTAGCTGAACGCAGCATTTGAAACAAGCTGAAAAATGTAATTATTATTAAAGCTTCAGCACATTACTAAAAGATGTACTTTTGGATAATTTGAAAAATGGGCAATAACATTTAGACATTTATAAGAAGGAACTAGCCTTGCAGATTTCCCATTCAATAATAGACTGAGTAATGCCGGAGAGAAACATTTGAGAGGTAGGGTAGATTATGAAGAATATCAATATCAACTGATCAAAGATTAAGGTAAGTGGAAATTGAAAGCCTAAAATGAAACTGATAAATAATAAAAACACTCATCTCCTAATGAGATAAGGTAAGGTGGTAAAGTATTGTCTGATTAATTTATCACATCTCTATGACAAAATTGGTAATGAAACAAAAAAAAGGCAGGTATATATTCAACTAATGCTGAAAAATTGAATTTCACAATACAGTATTTCGAACATCCGCTAATACTTCACAGTATTTCGCATCTTACTGATTTGCAAAACTTAGAGATTAAAATAAAAAAAGCACTCCTAAAAGTGCTTTTTCTTTGGTGACCTCAGCGGTGCATTTTTCGAAAAATTTTGTAGAGGATTTGAATAAACTTGCAGAGCTTTCGACAATCATCTATAATCAAAAATAGGGTATCGTAAATTATTTTTTTAACCAAGTATATAAATTAAATAAACTTTAAAGATACTGATCAGACTTTTCTACGTCGGTGTTTTCTACGTTAATGAAATCATTTCTGTTACTGAAGAATTATTTGTAGAATTATACAGCTCAGAGAATACTCTAAACGGCTGGACTAAGGACCGTTTTAATTTTAATATTAAAGACTGGCAACAATTTGATATTGTTACAAATTTAATTGGGTGACGAATTGCGTAAAGCATAGAGACGGCTACATTACAAAAAACCTAAAACAAAAGAGTATGAGAATGCTAGTGAAGAAGAAAAATTTTAAATTAATGTCAAAAAGTTTGAAAATAACTATAAATTGATCATTCCCTTTTTTCCAATTTACTTACAGTTAATGTTTCTTTTTGCACAACATAAAATTCTTGTTGAGGATCTTGAAAACAATCAGAATCTGCAAGATGAGTTCACAATCGCGCAAAACGAACGCCTTACAAAACTTGAATATTCGCTAAGACACTGCTGCTAAAGCATTTAAGAATAATATAAGACATCGAATGGATAAAATATAAGGATCATCAAGCCTCTGTTTAAAAGAGTGAGAATCCGTAATCCTTCAAAAAATTATATGCTTATTAATAATGCTAGACGAAATATTTCCACAAGGCTTTTGTTAAAATTCAGATACGCTCCAGTCTAATGTTCTGCAAGCACCGCTAAATACTTCTTATATAGCACGATAAAAATTTTATCCAACAAAATCAGCAAGGCAAATCTTATGATATAATTATCATATCTGTTATCAACATTTAATAATTCTGTGAGAGTTGGTAAATTTTCCTGATAGGATAAAGTATTATGTGCACACCTGTTTCTATGTTTATACAACAAGGCATATTTGTCTTGTAGAACATTTTCAAATAATCTGTCTTCAACAGCAAAGTGAATATCTTTAATCAAATCGCTTTGATTAGTTACAAAATCATCAAAGCCACTTTGAGCCCAGGTAGATAAATTAGAATTTGAACATATTGCTTCTAGTTCATCTACTGTTTCTTGTCTTATTATGCGTTTTTCAAGACTGCTAATCTCACCCGCAGAAAGATCGTATTTTTTTATACAATTTATCAGATCTTTATATACGCTCTTTTTGTCTGCATAAGAAGAACATTCTCCCAATGTGTTTTGTGTGTATCGATAATATCTGTATTCATAATCATTAGTTGCCAGCTCCCAACAAATGCATTTCATTTTTTGTTCCTGTGAGCCTGTCATTCTTAAAAATGCTGATTGAAAAATATGCTCACTTAAAGGATAGGTTTCGATACCACTGCCGATAGCGTAGCTAGCAGATGCCGCTTCATGGAGAATATGAGTTATGGGAGACAAAATAAAATCTTTATGTTTACTCATTTGTATATTCATTATAAATATCAATTGAAGACTGGATACGCTCTTGTAAGTACTTCAATGCACTTGGTGCTTTTTTATGTGCCTCGCTACCTTTAAATTCTGTTATTTTGGTCTTTACAGCATCTTCCAATTCATCTTTTTTGGAAAGGTCGATACTCTTGCTTTCAAATACAATTACGTAAATCAAACCGAAAAGATAAACATCCATATCAATAATGGACGGAAACTGCTTCTGAAAATGCAAATCATCAATTGTTTTTTCTAAACTTTCGAGTCTTGTTTTGTAATTCCCATCGGGGAAAATAGTTGAAAAGTTTTTGAATAGTGAAGAGGTTCTTGCCCCGATAACCGAGTAGATAAAATCTTCATAATAGGATTCCATTTTAGGTTTGTAACCAGCTGCAATTTTATTGCTGATTCCATCTTTTGCATATTGGGACAACAAGGCTAAAAACCTGACAAAATCGGCTTTTGTTTCCTGACTTACTATTTTTATTGATATCTCTTTACTGAACTCTGGATCAAAATATTCGGCCAGATTCTCATTTAAGAAATATAAAGCAGCTCGGCTTTCCTGTGCCAATAATCTTTCCCCTTGGATATTGATGTTCCTGAACACTGAGGAATAGTATTTTTGTTGCGTTTGTGTATCATTGGTTTGAGGAACTAAATAGGAAAAGCCAAGAAATGTATTCTTCAGAAAGTCATCATCAATACCAAAATCCACAAGTTTATAATTACCGGGTGCTATTTTTGAGAGAATGTCTACTTTATTTCGTCCCTTTTCGACCAGTTTTTTCAAGTTCCAACTCAAAATATTGTCAAGTACGACAGGAGCAATTTCTTCGTCGTCGTCATTTTCATCAGCAATTGGGCTCACATCCTCTATAGTTGCCCTAAATGTGACTTTGTCTGGGTATAATCCGAGGTGCGCTAAAAGGATGCTTGTCAGTCTTTGTTGGCCATCAAGAATCAAATTCTGGTTTATACTGCTTGCATTTTTAAAAGCTCCGATAGTGATGGGGGGAACAAATTGTTTGTTTCTAAAGGTCTCAATAAGTGTCTTTACTTTCTCTTCATCCCAAACAAATAATCGCTGGTAAACGGGAAGTATAATGTTTTCTTTCAGCATTAAATCAATCCAATGCTGTAGTGAGTACTGGCCATAGTAAATCCGGTTTTCCATTTTTAATTTCAGTTTATTTTGGTATTAGTTTTTACTTAACATTTGCACAAAAGCGCATATAAACAAATCTACTAAAAAAATATTATTTCCAATAAGTAACATCCTTTGAAAATCTCAAGATGACCTGATGGAAAAATTTTTATTACACAATTAATGATCCGAAGAATGAAAATATTTTCGGAATTCCGTTTAAGCAATAAAAACACTTTTTATCAATGGCTTTATTAGTAGCATCTAGAATATTTACATAGTAATGTTGCCTTTATCCTTAAATAAATCTAGTAGATTGCTATACTATTTTTGGCCAGGAAGAAGGAATTAATTTTTCAGTACCACTTTTTGGCCACTTATATTTCGTAGCATCCCTAAACTTTTTATTACTTCCAAGATATGCATGCTCTAACACAATTACTTGTAAATCTTCATCATTTTCAACCTGATTAAAAATAAAATCAAAGTGTTTAGCGAGAGCCAACCTATCATCGTCTTTATAAGTATCCTCATCTCTAACATCTCTCTCTTCATCACTATTAGAATAATATGGGCGACTTACTTGATCTAATATCAAGACCGCAGGCACTGAAGCTTTACGTTTACCCAAGAACTTCTGAAAAGCAAATGCTAAGGCCAAATGTATACTTAAATAATTTTCATCAGACCCCACACTAGCAAAATCAAGTGACTTTTGATCTTTATCAGTAATTATAATTTTGGGTCCTTTTAAAAAGAAATCGATACGGGCACCATCACAAGGCGGTCCTTTAGGTAAATCTTCCAAATTTTTAGTTGCATAGTCCGAAATTTTTCTCTGTGCTATCTCTATTTTTTCAGCCCTCTCACTTTTCCCATAAAATAATCCAATATTATCAAGTTCTGCTTTATAATTTTCATATTTTTCCATATTATAGTGTTGAACTTCAGATTGATTTTCTAAATAATAAGAGATACGCCCCACTACTCTAGCAGCTTGTTGAAATTCATGTAATCTAGAAGTAATAACTTCAGATTCTTTAATTAAACTAGTTATAGAAGTTTCCACTTTTTTTAATTCATCATTCTCCAAATAAATCTTTTGGTCAAGTTCTTTTAAATATTTTGATACATTAGGTTTATGTTTGCTTACGATAACACGTTCTTTCTCCAAAATAGATATAGACTCATAGATTCTCTTTGACTGCTGGGTTGGACTGGACATTTCAGAATTACAGATCGGACAGTTACTTTCAGAATGTTTAAAAAATTTCTGAACATCCAGTTTTGCGAGTTGATTATCTAGTACCAGTGAAAAGTCACTGGCCATTTCTTCATTGGCCTTCGCCAACCTTCTCATTCTTTTTAGCTCATTTAATCTAGATAAAATTTCTCCCTTTTTAGCTAGCTGGTTCTCTAATATTGCAGCATCCTCGTATACAAAAATTTTGTTGTCATCCAATGTTACCTTTTTCAAAACATTAAATAATTCCTCTTTTGTGATAGGGATTTCATTTTCAGGAACTATCCTAAATTGTCGAGCTTCGTTCAGCAGTAAAAAACCATCTTCATATATCTTACTTTGATTATTCTCAAATTGAAGTTTTCTTTTTTCCTCAGAATCTATTGCTTTAATGAGCAAAGACTGCCGTTTCATCGCATCTAGCTCTTCTTCATCCATAGCTCCTAAAAAATAAGGTAATGCTTCAGTAAAGCTTTTTGTAAATATCCTGTCATCCAAATGATGCATTAATGTATTTCGACTATCAATTACCTCTTTATCTAGAAATATAAAAGGAGTTATATAACGTACTGAAATTTTGCTTGAAGTGACGTCCGGAGATATTTCTTCAGTAATTCCAAATAAATGTTCTAGAACAATTTTTATACTATCTTTATTACCTGCTCCCTTTAAATCTTGCGAACGATTAGGAACCTCTACTTCTGTTCCATAATCAATAAACATTCTAGAAGAAGATTTACCTGTTTTCGTAACTTCTCTTGCTACATAAAATTCACTTTCTCTGTTTTTCCATTTACAACCTACATGAGTTATTCGTTCGGTTATAAAACTGGCGATGCGCGAAGAGCTAGAACCAAGGCAATAATCAATTGAATCAATAATTGCAGATTTACCCGTGGCAGATCCACCTGTAATAATGGTTACTCCTTTGTTAAATTCGATACTGCGAATTTCACCGTGCTTACTATAGAAAACTAACTGCGTAATATTCCACCTACTCATAATCTAATACCTAAATGATTAAAAATTGTTTTTACTGATTGAACTTCTCCAGTCCATGCACCTAGACGAGCTGAAAACTTAAAATAATTTTCTATCAAATCATTATTTGGACTCTTTATCAAATTATTCGTAGGAAGTAACTCCCCATTATCATTTACTTCTAAAATCTTTCTGGAGACACCATATTCTAAAGCAGGTTTAGTGATTTCATAAGTATCTTCTATTCTTCTAGTTAATCCTATCACCAAATTTGGATTATTTTTAACCCAGGTTAAAAATCCGGTCTTTATATTTGTCGATTCAAAGGTCGTTTGTAGATCACCAGATAATATTATGGGTAGTGGAAGAATTATCAATGGAAAAGGTATAGGTTTTTCTTTTACAGCAAAATATCCTTTACAAAAGTTATACAGAATGACTGAACAAAATGCGGGATTCGTATTTGCAAAAATATCAATACTATTCATCTTCATCTTTCTTTGTTATTAATTTTTTATAATTTACATGCCAACCTATTTTTAGAACACTAGATAACATTTGATAACTTCCTCTAATAAGATCTGGATTAGTATAAGTATTAACAATTGGGGTAATTTGTAAATGTGCTTCTTTATGAGACCACTCCAATAATTCTCTCCCTTTTTTCTTAATCTCTTCCTCCGTTAAATTCATTGAATCAGAACAGTGTTCATCAAAAATATATGACCATTCTTCTATCAAAGTCTGGTCGTAAACATCTAATTTTCGAACTGTTGAAATTGTATTATTCATCCAAATATCCCGTTGAATTCTCGCCTTCATTTCTGTTTTGTAAGATCTTCGCTTTTGCGACTCTGTAGCCTCGATGATCTCCAACTGTTTACAATGAATGGGATCTGGATTAATAACAGCAGGAAATTCCATATCTTCTAAATCATTAGTAAAAGGGGTCTTATAAAGCTCTGCATTCTTCTTACTAATAAACTCCAACAACTCTGATTTTGATATTTGTCTATTTCTTTCTCCTGTTAAAGATTCAACAGCTTCACGATCCCACCATGCGAGGGTATATTTTGCAATCACATCTATATTCTCTGACATAACTGTGTACTTCAACCTACCAGCAACTTCTTTTTTAGCTTGATCTATTGTAAAACAGCCTGAATTAAGAATAATTTTCGAAAGCAATCTCTGTTGTTTTATAGGTGGCAATTTCATAAAAGCCTCACATCCTTTAAAACGTTTTTCAAATGGTAGTACCCTACTCTTACTTCCTAACGAAAGAGTACTGTTGTAAATTAGTGTATTTTCTCTCGCGTTCAGGACACGATTTGCTTCCTCAATGAGCAAAGTGATTAAGACACTGCGGTCACTTCCTATAGTAGTTAATACTGAAAGAGGATTACCATCTTCTAATTGAGCAACCGTTGACAAAGTGAATACAACTTCCTCGATAGATTCGGAAGCTGCATAATCGCTCCAAATTCGCAGAGTACGCCAAAGATTATCACTTTTTAATGATATTTTGGGATTTTCTTGAATAGAATGCTTCAGCTGATGTAATTCTTTTTTTTCACCATTAGTAATTGTAACATCATCAAGTGTCTCTATTCCAACACTTGCGTTTTCATCAGCATCAAATAGAAAAATCAGTGCATAAATCGCCTGATAGTAATATCCCAATGCAGACCCAACGGCACTATGTGGAGTCTCATCCATTTTTATTAAAATTAAAATGGTCTAAAATTAAGCTAAAAATCATGGTTAATAATTTATTATTAGACTTCTAATATACTAAGTTTTTGAAAAAATTTTATACAAAAATTCTATAAAATGAATTTTAAATTCTATTTTTTCATAATCAAATCTAGATTAAAATCGCTTCTTAAAAATACGGAAAACCGTATACCCCAAATATTTCATTTCATCCTTTCCTGCTGAAGATAATCATATCTTAATTTCAGCCATTCCAAATGTTCCTTCTTAAATTGTCTTCGACCCAACTCCTTGTCTACAATTTTATGAAGAACAGCTTCCACTTGTTTTGTAAATTGTCTCATAGTAGAAATAAGATCTACCTCTTCAATTTCTTTTTTTCTTCCTATCAGACTTAAATTACTACCCCATTTATCAATGCTTGTCATTGCTAATCTATAAAAATCAGTGTCCTCGTCTTCTCCAGCGTGTAGATAACTGGTTGTATGTGAGCCTAGTTTATTTCTAAGTTCGATAATTTTTGCAGATTTCAGATCAGCTCTAATTTGTTTTTGGCCATCAAGATTAAACAATCTTACCAGATCAGTAATAGCTCCTAACTGAAGATAGTAAGCATTCAATACTCCGTAAAGCCTTAAATACTGTTCTCCGTGGGAATTAGATTCAGTAATTAATCCATTTTTAAAAACTTCATCGATAGCATATTGTGAATCCTCCAGTAAATCTATACAAGCTCTGAATAAGTCCGGATCATAATTTTTCTCAAATTTCAGCACTTTTGTTAATTTACTTTGATATTCATCTTCATCAGAAAAATTTTTCACAGGTACATATCTTAAAATTCCTAAAAGTATTTCTGCATAAATAGCCACCGTTGAGGTAGAGTCCAAATATTCTTTATCAGGCATATTTAATTCTATAATTTATATTAAAATCCGATCTATTTTTCAATGTTAAACAATGGGTTTAACAAATTACATTGACTGATTCCCCATTCATAGTATTCTGCCTCATTTTCTGTGTATAAATTGCTTTCAAGAAGACACCTTTTTCTTTCATTTAGATAATTTAATATTTGTTGTGATTTATCAAAGTTTTCAGCATCCATCATCAGTTTTTCGACCTCCCTTTTTTCCTCTTCAATCTTCTTTTTCTTCTCTTTCTCCTGCTCCCTGACGATAGCCTGTTTCCGCCAACTTTCTTTTAACTCTAAATGATATTCATGCGAATATTTTGCATAAAGTTCAATATATGCAACCACGCGAATTAGTTTTTCTTCCATAGCAGAATATGGGGTATCTTTCCATTCTTTACGATTCCAAGTATCTTCATACATTTGCACGCACAAAAATTCTGTCATCACAAAATCTCTTGAAATATATTTACCATCATCATTCGTCTCATACTTTCCAACATTTCGAATACTTAAATGAATTTCTCGATCTAAAATCTTAATAATATTTTGATCATTACGGTGTGCAAAACTTATAGGTAGATATCCTAATAAAGCTCCCATAGGATTTATCAACGTAACATTAATTGATGGTAAAAAAGCTATTGTGCCTAAAGAACCTGAAGCTGAAATTATAAAATGGGTTTTCAGTCAAGTTACTCAAAATCATCATAAAATATCTGAAATTAGTAAAATAGCTAATGAGAAAGGATTGATATGCTCACGATCATACTTTTCCGGATTTTGCGCAATCCAATTTATTGTGGAATCATATCAGTTAAACTTAATTATAATAAAAGACAGATGATAAATGGATTACATGAACCATTAATATCTGAGGCATTATTTGATCAAGTTCAGTCTGTTATAAATACAAAAAGAAAAACGACAGCTAAAAGAGATGATTTAAAAGAAATGTTTTTTCTTCGAGGCTTTTTGACTTGTCCTGTTTGTGGTCGAAAACTTACCGGGAGTTTTTCAAAAGGTAAGCAGAATAGATATCCCTATTACCATTGCGACAATCGTTGTAAAATTAGAATTGGTGCAGTTTTACTTAATAACAGTTATCAAAATAAACTTCAAGAATTAATCCTAGCAGATAACATGATGGAATTGTTTAAGAATATTTTGGAAGATCAGAATATAAAGACTCAGAAAGCAAGTTACTTGTATGCTCAACAATTAGTAGACAGAAAGATGAAAGAGGAAAAATTAACGCTTTCTCGAGGCAGAAAATTATTTATAGCAGGAATATTAAAGATCGATGATTATAATGAATTAAAACAAGAAAGTCAAATAAACACAAAAAATCTGAAGAAAGAAGAGCGTGACATTACTGTTAATTTAAGAGTAATCGATAAAATTAATCAAATGGAAAGTAAAACATTCCGTGAGGTTTTCCAAAAATTTGCCGAGTTTGATACTTCAGATAAAAAGCATCTTGTGAATCTTATTCCTCCTGTCAATATTGATTATAAAACCGGAGATCTTTCCTTACAACTAAATCAAGCATTTTCAAAAATATTGTCAAAAAAAAGTAATCGCCAAAACAATAGGAAAAATGAATTTCATTGATAGAAATGTTTCAGTAGAACAAGCGATTCTTATTCTGGCCAAGAATGGTGTTCAGGTAAATGAGAAAGAAGCTAAGGATATATTAGAATTGCTATATTTAGTAGCAAAAACCTATAATAAGTCAAAAGAGAGAAAAAGCTCTGACATTAAGGAGATTTCGAACTCTTAATGATTGTAGATTAGAAGCATATTGTGGCACTTTCAGACTGTTTAATTCAAACAGACTAAGCATCTTACGTTTAAAATATCGAACACAAAATGTAAGATTATAAAAATTTGATAAATAGGCATTTATATATAAAAAAAGGAGACAACTATTTATTAGTTGTCTCCTTAAGTGACTTCGGAGGGGTTCGAACCCCCAACCCTCGGAGCCGAAATCCGATATTCTATCCAGTTGAACTACGAAGCCATTTTTTTGACTAATGAGTAATTAATGATAACTAATGCATCATTATTTATTACCAATTACTCATTATTCATATTTAGAATGTAATCTTAACACCTCCCAAAATCTGTGCACCTAAAACTTTGTAGCCCTTGTACGTCTGATATTTTGAGCTGAGAAGATTGTTTCCGAGTGCAAAAATACTGAAATTTTTGTGAACTTTGTACTCTGCAGACAAATTTAAATCAGCATAACCACCAACTTTATCATTTGTATCTTCTGCAGACTGAAACATCATCGCAGGGTTCCCCACTCCTTCAAGAGCGTAAGAGTTTGTAGTTCTGTCGCTTGCGAAGATTCCTTTGAAGCCTAATGAAAGCTTTTTCTCAAACATTGTATATTTGGCACCGATGCTTCCTGTTACTAAAGGAACGTTATAAATATTGTCATAGTTCTTTAAATCATACTTTAAAAACCTCACATCAGCATCAACAGTCAGATTTTCTAAAGGAAAATACTGGATGCTCCCCTTGATATCGCTCACATTTCCATCATCATAGACGGCAGAAAAAGTATTGGCAAAATCATACGCCGGACGGTCAGACGTGAACGCATTGTCAAATAAGGTATTGCCTTTAAAAAACATGATATTTCTCATCTTTCCGAATCCGGCAGAGAAATCATACTTGAAAGCCTCATCAATATCACCTCTCAGACCTGCATAAAAATGATATTGCGTTTCCGTGGGTCTCAGCATCTGATCTGAAACCAGAAACGGGTTTTCCTGCAGCAATTCACTATAAGTATTCAGCTTCAGACCTCCGTCAACTCCTCCGTAAAATTTAAATTCTTTGGATGCAGCCACCTGAAATTCGGCCTGGGGAAACCAGTATGTTTTGTTATTTTTTAATTCTTCACTTAAAATAAGGCTGGAGTTTCTGGCGTTCAAAAATGAGAACGAAGAACCGATCATTAAATAAGATTCACCTTTCGCAAATGTTACTTTCGGAGCCAGGCTGGCATTAAAAAATGTTGATGAATTTTTATCCAGAATTGCAAAATCAGTTTTTACGGTTTCCAACCCCACTCCCAGATCAGCATTCATAACGATACCGCTTTTCGAAAGCTCTACGGCATGTTTTGAGAAATTAGCGAGGATGGATGCCTGGTTTTCTTTTGCATCAAAATGATCACTAAGAAAAGATGATTTTACCCTTACATCGTTTAGAATTTCATTAGAATAAAAGTCATAATAACCGTTTACCTTGAACTGATTCACTTTCTGCTTCAGATCTACATCTGCGGAAGGAGTCAGTGCATAAATCCCGTAATAGTTATAGTTATCCAATCCATACTCTGCATTGACATTGATTTTTCCTTTCTCTCCGTAAGAATTAAGGAAAGCTCCTAAAGTCGCTGAACTCTGATCAGAATCCCATGCGTAAACTTTCTTCAAACCATTGGTGGAAAGTACATGAACATCTGCCCCCACTTCAATCTTGTTCTTAAGGGTTTTAGAAATATTCGCATCTGCCAGAATTTTCCCGTAATTTCCCATTCCAAACTGGAAGTAGTTATTCTGAGCCGTTCCGTCAAATTTTGGGGTAACATCTTCACCCTGTATAGTAGAGGTTTTAAAATCCGATACTGCCGGAACATCTGTAATGGTATATTTTACAGGATTGGCTGATTTTTCCTCTGGCGGATAGTTTTTAACCGTCTCTACAGAAGTTTTTTTCTTCTCAATCTTTTTTACTTCCGGTTCTCTTTTCTTATTAAGAATCAGTTTTTCTTCTTTGATCTGAGAAAACGCCACCGACGAAATTCCCAGAAATAATATAGATAGTATTTGAATTCTTTTGTTCATTGCTTATTTTTTGATGCATGCATTATGTAAGATATACAATGTATTTTCATTGTCGCTTTTTACATAGTACATTGTACTTTTTTACTTTTTAATCTGCTTTTTCACTTCTTTAGCTTCTGCAACAATTTCAGGGAAATCTGCATAGTTGGAAATAATCTGATCACAGGTATAGCTGGCCTGATAGTTATCTTTGAGTCCAATATAGTTTTTCGCCATCAGAACCAATGCTTTGGCACCCCAATAATCTTCCGAAGCGTAGTTGTTAGCAAGTTTAAAGATGGTTTCATTAGATGATTTGAATGCTTTCCCTTTATTCTGATAAAAAGCTTTTGCATATAAGGCTTCTGCAGCAACCTCTGTATTCGAAGATTTCTCAAGTGAAACATATGCAGTCTGTGCATCTTTATCTTTTCCAGAATTCATCAGGCTTCTTGCTTTGATCACTTTTGCCGTTTCGATGACCGCAGCAGAGTTTTTATTATTGGCGATCACTGCATCGGCTAATTTTTCTGCCTGTGAGAAATTCTTTTCTTCTGCATACATTTTCATTAATTCTACATTGGCATAATTTCTTACACTGATATTTGAAGAATTTCTGATGTTTTCGAGACATTTTTTAGCTTCTGCTGAATTTCCCTGAGCAATATAGATCTGAGCAACACGGGTCTGTGCATCGTCCTGATAATCATTCTGAACATTGGCAATTTCCTGTAAAACCAATAATGCTTTAGTCGGATTACTGGTCTGGTAATAACTTTCACCCAATTCGTACTTAGCCTGGTAAAGACCTTCACCTGTCGGGTTCTGAGTTAAATATTTTTCGTAATAAGAGATTGCATTTTTGTAATCTTTTTTATTGAAATACTGCTTACCGGTTGACAAATTGATTTCGTCAATTTCAGAAGCATCAATATTAACTCCGATATTTCTTGCAAAATCGGAATATCCGGATACATCACCGTTTTTAGTAAATATCGGTTTTGCAGCCTGAACGATTTTCTGTGCGTAAGCTGTATTTCTATATTGCTCTCCTAGAGCTTTCAATTCAGAAAGTGCTTTTTCATTTTGGTTCAGATCGATATAATTCTGTGCTCTGTAAATTGCTGCGTTAGCAACAAGATCTCTATCAGAAGAGGATTTAATTACTTTTCCAAAGAAATCATTCGAGCTGGCAAAATCAGACTGAGCTGCATAAGCTACCCCAATTTCATACTGGGCATCATCAATATATTCGGATCCCGGATATTTTGAAATCAATGATTTTAAGTTGGTGATTTTCGCTGCATTATCGTTTTTAAATCCTAATGCCAGTGATTTTTGATACAACGTATAATCCGTAGCATCTTCGTTTTTATCATAAATCGCAATTGCCTGATCGAGATCATTATTAGCATAGTTGATATCTGCCAGACGGAGTTCTGCGTCATTTTTAAATTCAGGCTTCGGGTTTTTTAAATATTCGGTAAAATACTGTTCTGCCTGATCGAATTTTTTAGATTTAAAATAAGCATATCCCAAATCATAAGGCAACTGCTGTTTTTCAGGGAACGTTTCGTTCTGAAGTTTTTCATAACGGGCAATCGCAGACGGATAATTTCCTTTCTGATAATAGACCTGCCCAAGCCAATAAAGAGCCTGGCTGTTAAATTCTTTATTGATATTAAACTCTAAACTTCTCAAGAAATATCTTTCTGCCTCATCAAAATTCCCTTTATTGAATTCTTCAGTTCCCAATAAGTAAGAAACTTCCTGATCTACTTTATCGGTTTCGGGAGTGGAATTCGGTAATTTATCAATTGCATTCAAAGTCTCTTTAAAGTTACCGGAATACAGGTATGACTTTACCAAAAGAGATCTCATCTCTGTATTTTTCGAACCGTTAGGATTCGATGTAATATAATTCTGAATCACAGTAGTCGGGCTCTCAAACGGATTCCCTATATCGTAGCCTAATTTTGCATACTGCTCGTGCGCCAGTTTTTTGACTTCAGCATCGTAATCCATCTGATAGGACGAACGGAATGCCGACAGGGCTTCCTGCTTTTTATCAACTGCCAGATAAGCATTCCCCAACTGATAGTAAGCGTTCTGAGCCAAAGCCGAATTACTGTTGATCAGCTGATTGTAGTAAGAAACGGCTTCGTCATATTTTTTAAGCTGTGCTGCTACAAATCCCATTTCGTAAAGGTCATTTTCAGACGGGTTTTGCTGAACACTCAAATAATCTTTTAAATGAGGATAGGCCGACTCATAATCCTTCTTCATGAAATAACTTTCACCGATGATTTTATGAACCTCAGCTTTATAAGATTCTGATATATCTTCATTCAGTAAAGCATTTCCTTCAGAAATTGCCTTATCATAATCTTTATCATTGTAATACATCTGTACATAATACGGACGTACCAGTTTTGAGAATTTAGGCTGATCTTTAACAGAATCAAAGTATTCAAATGCTTTGTCATTCTGTTTGTCTGAATAATACAGATGGCCCAACATGTAAGCCACATCACCTTTTTCAGATTCGTCCACTGTTTTGTAGGCCTCTTCCAGTGCGTCAATTGCCCCTTTGGAATCTCCCATCATAAATTTAGCATATCCCAGTTTCAGAATATACTGCGTATTTTCTTCACGGGTCAGCTGATACTGATTGACCTTTTTTAAGGTTTCGAGAGCTTTAGGAAAATCTTTTTTAGCCAGATAGTAATCTGCCAAAGGAAGATTGGCCTGTGCAAAATATGCAGAGTTTGGATATTCCTTCATAAAAGCAGTCAGTCCTTCTTCCGCATGATTTTTCTGCAGGATCACTCCAATGACATTATCAAAAAACTGGGCAGCTTCCTTTTTAGAATGTGCCAGGTTCTGATTGTAGAAATACTGACGGGCATATTCGTATTGGGAAGCGTTGTATATTTTGGTCTGATAAAGATTCTGGGCTAAGTTAAACCTGTAGTTTTCCTTTTGGGTAAAGTACTGTGACTGTTGCGCTTCGGAAACACCGAAATAGAAAACAGCAGCCGCTAAAAGTATTTTTTTTGACTTCATTAATATCAAATTTTAAAATGGGAAGATCTTCAAATTTAAGACCATTTATTTTAAATTCCGGATAAGTTTTTATCCACAAATTATCAACGAAAATATCGAAAAGATATTGCATAAACAAGTCTTTTCACACAATGTTAGTTTGTGGATTAATATTTAATACTAATTAACTTTTCAGTAAGAAGTATTAAGAAAATCTTAATTATTTAACAGAAATAATTACATTTGTTTTTTTCAACTTTATATAATTATTGAATGAATCAACTTTTCAGAAGGAAAAACTATTCAGCAACAGATACTTCCACCAATCTTCTTCGGGTTTTAGGAACCTGGGACATCGTTTTTTTCGGAATCGCAGCTATTATCGGAGCAGGAAGTTTCAGCAGTCTCGGTGAGGCTGTCTTCAGAGGAGGACCAGGCGTTATCCTACTCTACCTCATCTGCGGTTTTGCATGTGGTTTTACCGCATTGTGTTATGCAGAATTTGCCAGCAGAATTCCTACAGCCGGATCAGCGTATACCTATGCTTATGCCAGTTTCGGTGAACTTATAGCCTGGATCATCGGCTGGGCACTAATCATGGAGTATTCTTTCGGAAATATCTACGTTGCCTTTTCATGGTCAGATTACTTCACCAGCTTTCTGGGAAGACTGAATATGCATATTCCGGAATATCTTACCTGCAGTTATACGGAAGCAAAAAAAGCTTTTCTGAACGGTTCTGAAAACAAAGAACTCATCAGCGCATGGACCAGCGCTCCTCTGCTGGGAAGTTTAAAATTTATTGTTGATATCCCCGCACTGGTGATTAACGGATTGATTACCTGGCTGTGTTACCGTGGAGTGAAAGAGAGTAAGAATTTCAATAACTCGTTGGTTATCCTGAAGCTTGCCGTTATCGTTCTTGTCATTTTAGTAGGTTATTCATACATCAATACCGACAACTGGACTCCCGTAAGTTTAGAAACCGGAACCCAGTCTTTTATGCCGAACGGTTTTGCAGGCGTAATGAGTGCCGTTTCAGGAGTTTTCTTTGCCTACATAGGTTTTGATGCCCTGAGTGTACTTTCAGAGGAAACAAAAGACCCGCAGAAAACATTACCAAAAGGAATGATTATCTCCCTGGCTCTCTGTACGGTAATCTATATCTGTCTGACTCTGGTTTTAACCGGAATGGTGGACTATAGAAAATTCGATGGCGTCGGAGACCCGTTATCTTTTATATTTGAAAAAACAAATGCCAATGTAGCCTGGATGGAACTTACCGTTTCGTTTGTAGCCATTGTAGCAATAACTACTGTATTGCTCGTATTCCAGATGGGACAGCCAAGAATCTGGTATGCCATGAGCCGTGACGGGCTGATGCCTCAGAAATTTCAGACCGTACACCCTAAATACAAAACACCTTCGTTTGCGACCATTATTACCGGTCTCGTTGTGGGAATTCCTATCATCTTCACTGATAAGAGTTTCATCCTTGATTTTACGAGTATCGGAACTATTTTCGCCTTCGTACTGGTTTGTGCAGGAGTATTGCTTCTTCCGGCAAAAGAAAAGATCAAGGGCAGATTTCACCTTCCTTATATTAACGGTAAAATTATTTTTCCTGTGATTTTCATCGGAGCTCTAATAGGTTTCTATTATTTTCAGCCTGCTTTTTTTGAAAACTTAATGGACTGGAAAGATCCCAAAGAAGGAGAATTCAGAGCTTCTATTTTCTTTTTTATTATTGTCAATCTGATTCTTTGCCTTGTAGCTTTCATTAAAAACCTGTCTCTGATTCCTTTAATCGGACTGAGTTCATGTTTATATCTTCTTACGGGAATGAGTCATGAGAACTGGTTCTGGTTTGGTTTATGGCTGGTGCTGGGACTGATCATCTATTTCTGTTATGGTCACAGACACAGTAAATTAAGAAACACCTGAGATACAGATAATTAAAAATAAAAAAAGGCAAAACTGTAGAATTACAATTTTGCCTTTTTTTATGCTGTCAGATAATTGGCGAAATTATTGATGCGGTTTGGATGAGAACTTTAAATTAGTAATGCCATGTCTGAAAGAATCAAAACATACAGAGAGTTCTATGAGTTTTATCTTGACGAACATCAAAAGACAGGAACACGTATTTTCCATTTTCTGGGGATCCTGTTTGTTTTTGCAGTGATTGCCTTTGTTATTTATTCCGGGAAGGAGAGATTCCTCTGGTATATTCCGATATTCGGATACGGTTTTGCCTGGCTGAGCCATGCATTTATTGAGCGGAATAAACCTGCGACCTTCAGGTATCCATTGTGGTCGCTGATCTCTGATTTTAAACTATTTTTTGAGCTGTTAACCGGAAAGCAGAAATTCAGAATCAAAAAGGAAAAATAAGAATAGCAAACGGATTACTGATCTTTTTTTACTAAATCGAAAAAGGTGTTATTCTCTAAGATTCAAATTCCTGAAAAACGGAGCTATTTCAATTCCTTTAATTTAGAAAAGCACTAATTCGTATATGATCTAATGCTGAAATAAAAGGAAAATTGTCTCAATGTCTCAGCAAACAAATAATTTTATATAATCAAATATCATCAAAAATCTTTTTATGAAAAATATAATAAAACTTATTTTATCTGTGTCTATGCTGTCTGTTTTAGGCCAATGCAAGCCTAAGGCAAATTCGGTCTCAACAACTGCAAATGTGAAAACATTCATCGTTGCTTCACAGACTGTAGACTGCACCGGAGTAGCTCCAATGAAATGTCTGCAGGTGAAAGAAAAACAATCTGACCGCTGGGGAAATTTCTACAGCAATATTGAAGGTTTTACCTATGAACCCGGATTTGAATATATTTTAAAAGTTAAAACAGAAAAAATCACCAACACACCGGCAGATGCTTCTTCCATTAAATATATCTTGCTAAAGCAGGTCTCCAAAATAAAAAAATAAAAAAATCCCTTTCAAAGTTTAATTGAAAGGGATTGGTATTTAAGCTAAAAGCTTTTAATATTCATTGTTCCTGTCCTTTGGAGGATTAGGCTGTTGCTGAGCTTTGGTAAACTCATCCATTTTCTGAGTAGCCGCCATAGAGACAACAAGATCATTCAGCATCGAACTCGCTGCAGTAGGTGAATTTGGAAGTAACACCAGGTTGCTTCTATTGTTTGCTCCAATAGAGTTCAGGGTATCATAATGCTGGGTAACGACTATTAATGCAGAAGCTTCCTGTGCATTGATATTGGCTGCATTCAGCATTTTTACCGATTCTTCAAGACCTTTTGCAATCTCTCTTCTCTGATCGGCAATCCCCTGTCCCTGAAGTTTTTTAGATTCCGCTTCAGCTTTTGCGACTGCAACAATTCTGATCCTCTGTGCCTCAGATTCATATTCTGCAGCTGTTTTTTCACGTTCTGCTGCATTGATCCTGTTCATGGCGTGCTTTACCTGCTCATCCGGGTCAATATCTGTCACCAAAGCTTTGATGATATCATATCCATAGCTTTGCATCGCCTCCTGCAATTCGCTTTTGACAGCAATCGCTATATCATCTTTCCTTACAAAAACATCATCTAATTTCGTTTTCGGGACCTCAGCACGTACAACATCAAATACATAAGAGGTTATTTGGTTTTCAGGATTTTCCAATCGGTAGTAGGCATCTTTTACATTTTCTCTGATCACCTGATACTGTACTGAAACCTTCATTTTAATAAAAACATTATCAAGCGTTTTGGTATCAATAATAACATCCAGCTGCTGAATTCTCAGATTCAGACGCTTTGAAATCTGATCCAGAAAAGGAATTTTCAGATGAAGACCGGCATGGCTTACCTTCAAAAATTTACCTAATCTCTCTACAACCGCAGCAGATTCCTGCTTGACCGTAAAAAAGGAAGCGAATAATGTGATCAGTCCGAAAAAGACCAGAATACCTAAATAAATCATATTGTATAAGTTTATGAGTGAGTGGATAAGATACAATTTTAAAAGTGAAAAATCAAATCTGATTTCTATATTTAACCACAAAGGATCAAAAATAAGGATTTATTAAAATTTACAAAATGTAATCTTAATATTGGTTCACTCATGCAATTAAAAAAAAAGCTAAAATCTTTACACCCTTCAGAGATAAAACAGGATTCACTTAAAAAAACAATACATTACATCGTCATTCCTATGTCGATACCCTTAATTTTCCGGTATAGATCTGTCGCATAATTATCTGTCATCCCAGAAACAAAATCGATCACACCCAGCGTTTTCTGATAATCACTCCCCTCTTCATAGACAAACTGTTTCGGAAGCAGTTTCAGTGCCATTTTATCATATGATTTTCTTTCATCTTTATGCTTCAGGACTGAAGGAATAAAATGATCAAGTAATTCGTACATAACGTTATACCCGGCATTTTCAATTTCTACAACCGCTTTATGGTTGTAAATTTTTTCAATAGAAAAGCTTTCGATATCCTTTAAAGCTTTGTTATCATCCCTGTAAATATCAAGCAGAGCTTTATCTAAATTCCCCGACAGAATCTTATCAAAATTCAGCTTATAAATTTCCAGGGATTTATTGATCAGGGCATTAATTACTTTAGCGCGCAGGTAGGAGATTCTTTCGTTGTCATTGGCAATCGCAGAAAGCTTATCTTTCACTCTTTTGATATCGTCAGTTTCAGATTTGACCAGTTCAAAAAATAGGTTTTCGCATTCAGCGGTGGAGACGATTCCCAATCGGTGAGCATCTTCCATATCAATAATATTGTAACAGATATCATCCGCAGCCTCTACCAGCCATACAAAAGGGTGTCTTTTAAAAATATGCGGTTCTTCACTTTCTGAAATAAGGCTTGTGGCTTTGGCAATTTCCAGGAAAGTTTCTTTTTCATTCTGAAAAAAGCCGAATTTCTTACGATGTAAAATTCCTTTTTTTCTGGCAATGGCTTCACAGGGATATTTGGCAATACTCGCTAAGGTGGCAAAAGTAAGCTGGGCACCACCGAGATCCTTTCCCTGCTGCTGATGCGCCAAAACTCTTATGGCATTGGCATTTCCTTCAAAGTTAACGAGGTCAGCCCATTCTTTTTCTGTATATTTTAATTTAAGATCTTTTTCGTTTTTATCAAAATAACTCGCAATTGCGTCTTCTCCTGAATGTCCGAATGCGGGATTACCCACATCATGGCACAGACAGGCGGCGGCAATGACATTTCCCAAATTAAGCTGATAAAAATTTTCAGAATCTTCTGTAAGATCGTTCTGATGGTTTTCAACAATATATTCACCGATAATACTTCCCAAACTTCTTCCTACCGACGATACCTCAAGAGAATGGGTCAAACGGTTATGTACAAATACACTTCCCGGAAGCGGAAAAACCTGTGTTTTATTCTGCAGTCTCCTGAAAGCCGAGGAAAATATAATTCTGTCAAAATCTCTCTGGAAATCGGTACGTGAAGCTATGGTCTGTGGGTTGTTTCCCGTTCGCTGATTCGTAAAAATCCGGTTTAAATTCATCATTTTCCAAAATTAATTCAAATTTTACTTTTAAAGGAATAATATTTGGATTTTTGTTGAAAACAATACGATGCCGGAAGGACCTACTATTATTCTCATGAAAGAAGATCTTCTAAAGTTTGAAGGTCATAAAGTATTGGAAACTGACGGGAGTTCAGTGCCCGATTCCCCTGATCTCACAGGACAAATTCTTCGTGAAGTCAAAACTTTCGGAAAGCAGACGTACCTTATTTTTGACAAGGTGATTTTTAAGATCCATTTGCTTATGTTTGGTGCTTATAGTCTGTATAAAAGAAAAGATATTGATACGCTTCGGCTGGGATTGACGTTCAAAGACGGAGGAATGTATTTTTATACCTGTTCTGTTAAAATCATTGATGAAAGTTTTCTGCAGAAAATCGATTGGGAAGCAGACATTATGAGCGATAGGTGGAATCCTGAAAAAACAGAAAAGACTTTAAAAGCAGCCCCTAAAATGATGATCTGTGACGCGCTGATGAACCAGGATATATTTTCCGGTGTCGGTAACATTATAAAAAATGAAGCATTGTTCAGAGTCGGGATTCATCCTGAAAGCCTGATTGGAAATATTCCTCCTAAAAAATTGAAAGAAATCATTTCCGAAGCCAGAAATTATGGTTTTGATTTTAAAAAATGGAAGAGAGCGAATGTCCTCAGCAAACATTTCCAGATTTACCATCAGAAAAACTGTCCGATCTGCGGCGCAGAAGTCATTAAAAAAGATACCGGCAAAACTAAGCGAACGAGTTTTTTCTGCGAAAATGATCAGGAACTGTATTAAAATTTAGTGAGATAAATTCTCACACACATTCACAACTTATCACTGCAAATTATTTATTTTTAGCTTACCGATAAGTCTAACATAACTCCCATTTAGATCAGAAATGGGAGTTATTATTTATCACTATGCATCACATTGCAACATATTTGAATTGTCAATTATTAATTTCAAATTACACAATTGTTAACATAATGATAATATTTTACGATTTAAACAATCAATTTAATTAATTTCACGTTAAAATAAAGCAGTTTTAATTTTAATAAATCGTTAAAAATAAGCGCTAAACTACTGATATACATCATAATTAATTCATTTGGAGTTTCATTTTAAAGACGTAATATTGCATTATAAAATTCGCAATAAATATTAATATAATTAAAAATTCAAAAATTATGATCGCAATTATCGGTTTCGCAACATGTGCAGTATTAGTTTCTTCTTACATCGCAACAGTAAAAAGAGAAAATAACTAATTATCTTCTAAAATTAGCAGCCTGTTAAATCATTTTATCAGTTGTTATTTTTATGTTTGCAGTTGATTAACTGCCCGCTCTTTTACTCAGCCGGAGTAAAAGAGCGCAAAAAAACATAATAAACAATGACTTCTGAACTCAGGCAACTTCAAAACTCAGTTTTTTCAAGGCTCAATTTTAAGATGACCTGTATCGGACAAGATCCGGAAAGTACAGAATATCACGGCCATCATTTTCAGGCAGGCCAACTCCGCTTTCAATTCAGAAAAGCGAAGATCACTCCAAAAAAAATCGGACAGTTTGTAACTTTATGGAAGAGAAATCCTGAAAACAACAAAACCGAACCATTTACTGACGAAGATCCTTTCGATTTTTATCTGATTTTCTGTAATGATGAACAGAAATCAGGATTTTTCTTATTTCCCAAACCTGTTTTAATTCAAAAACAAATTCTTACCTCGCTTTCAAAAGATGGTAAAAGAGGTTTCAGGGTATATCCTGTATGGGATTTTCCTGAAAACAGACAAGGGCTGAAAACTCAAGCCTGGCAGAAAGATTTCTTCATCGATTTTTCAGACACTCAGTATTTTGAAAAACTGAAAGCCATTCTCCATTTCTAAATTTTTCTTTTAAAAAAGAAGGTGGATCCCACTAATTGGTTTTTAAAAGAAATCTGCAGATCAGCGGGAAAAGATTAAAAAGCTACGATATACAGGATTAAATAGTAAGGTCTGTTTCATCTGCGATTTTAAAGAATTATCTTTGCTTTTAAAACAGCTTAAATACCGCTCAACAATGAATCTGTACAACCTCATCATTCAGGACAAAGAAGAAGTAACGCTCGATGATGTTTTCCTTGAACCCAAAAATAAAGAGCAGTTTGTACAGCTCATCAAAGAACAGAAGTATGTGAAAGAGCTTCAGGATTGCGGACTTCCGGTCAACAATAAGGTTCTTCTGGAGGGAAGCTCAGGCTGTGGAAAAACCATGACGGCAAAAGCAATTGCGAATGCTTTAGGTAAAAATATCATCATTCTCAACCTCAGCAATATCGTTTCTTCGAGAATCGGTGAAACTTCGCAGAATATCAAAATGATTTTTGACAAAGCTGCAAGGGAACGGTCCGTTCTTTTTCTTGATGAGCTGGATCAGATCGGGAAAGCGCGTGGAAGCGATGATAAAGATGTAGGCGAAATGAGACGACTCGTTAATACCTTGATTCAGCTGATCGATTATTATCCCGAAAATGCCCTTCTGCTCTGTGCTACCAATCATGCAGAAATCATTGATACTGCAATCATCAGACGTTTTCAACTGAAAATAAAATACGAAATGCCATCAACAGAATTTCTGGATCGTTTTTATGACCGCCTTCTTGCAAAATTCCCTGAAGATTTAAGAAATATTGAAAGGAAATACAGCCTGTCTTTTGCAGAAGCCAAAGATTACACCTTTACAGTCGTAAAAGGAAGTCTTATTAAGAAGTTGGAGTCCGTAAAATGAAGTTGATCAATATTTTTTTTGTTTCAACCACGCTGCTTTCCTGTACTGAAAAATATACAGGAGAAGTTAGTTTTAAATCCTGCAAAATAAAATATCATGTGTTGGATGAGAAGGAGGAAGAGGAAAAGTACGGTCAGAATATGGTTGGTAATCAATGGAGATTTGAATCTGCTAAACAACAGTTAGCCATTTGTCTGTGCGAAAAATATCTACAAAATAGGGATGAAGAAATAAAAGAAAAGATTCTGGAAATCTATCGTGATAATTTTGAATATTATTATAGAGATATTAATCACAAACCCATTTATTTTGATTCAATTTTAAAGAACAGAAACGAAATTTTTGACTATAGAATTTTGATCGATTAAATATATCAAATTATTTTTTGATAAAATAAACTCCAGACTCATCATGAAAAACCACATCTCTTATTTTATGAACCATTTCAGTTTATTAGAATATATTGTTATATTTAAGCCTTTAAAATAAACTTAACCTTTTTATTTATAACTGCCGCTTTATTTCGCTTCAGTCTATTATTTTAAAAAAATACAGATCATATACAACCGGCAAACCAATTATAACTTTCCATGAAAACAAAATTATTCCTTTTCCTTTTAATCTCTTCATTACAATATTCCTTTGGACAGTTTAATTCAAATTGCTATCAGCAGAATAATGGACTTTATCAATATTATGCAAAATTAGATAATATACCCGTTGTCAATCCCAGCTTCAACAAATCTGATTTTATCAGTTATGCAGCTCAATACAGCAATATATCATCCGGAAATATGACCCTTCTTAACAGTGATATTGTTAGTGTTTCAAGATCATTTCCAGATATATCGATCGTTTTTTACAGAATGTAGTAAGTATTGATGCGCAGTCTGACCTCTATTCAATTATTTCAAATTCCAATGGATCGATCTCAAAGATTGAATGTAGAAATAATGCTTTTTTGTTAAGCACTCATGACCTCAATCTGAAAAGCTCTGACATTTCTGTTACGGAAAATCCTATCACCAATGCGTCAATATTAAAAATGGATCCAGGAATTAAAAACTTTGAAATCTCAATAACCAGCTCCATCGGCAGAATCATTTATAAAAACAGACATACTTCCAATGAAACCATTTATCCATCCAAGATGATTACTGAGAAAGGAATATATTTCATCACTATATTGAATACCGATAAAGGACAGTTATATACTTTAAAAGTTGTAAAATAAGGAACGTAATTTTTGAAAGAAAACAAGGTGGTTTTATAAGTAATTCCCCTCCTTTGAAGTGACAGATTCTTCTAAGAGTACAAGACGGGGTGATTAAACAGAAGATTAAATTCAAATACCTTAAAGAAATTCCCTTTACTGAGTGGAACGCCTTTGCGACCGAAAAATATTTTTAGGATTGTCAATAAAATTCCTTGCGATCGCAGCGTTAAAAATCCATGTTGAGATTCTTCCAGAATGACAAACGTTGCGTTAATCTTAATATGACTGAAAGTATTGCTAAGATAATAAATCCCGTCAGTTCGAGTGTTTTTCGCAGCGAAGCGGAGAAAAATGTATCGAGAACCCGTGAACTACGGACAGCCTTTGAATCATAGTGTTTAAAAATCAATGTTGAGATTCTTTCAGAATGACAAACGTTGCGTTAATCTTAATATGACTGAAAGTATTGCTACGATAATAGATTCGTTGTCTTTCATTGATAAGTTTATGCCTTTGTTTATCTTAAAAACACAAAGCTGTTCAATAAACTTTGTCTTGCCTTGCGTTAAATTTTTAATAATAAGTGACGGGTATAATCCTTTTTTGCGTATAAAACCACCCCTTCAAAAATTCTTTAATTTTTTTGCCCTTTTGATAAGAGAAATTTCAGACAATAAAAAATCCTTTCAGTCAAGCTGAAAGGATTCTTCTAATAAAATATGAAATTAACTAAGTGTATTCTTGTTTTTTACTGAACCATTATTTTAAAATTACTGTTCAGATCATCTCCGGAAACGTTAAGGATGTAATTTCCCGATACTTTTTTCCCGGCAATATTCACATTAAAAATTCCGTTGCCGTCAACATTTACTTTTTCTTTAACGATAACCTTTCCTGTAAGATCGATAATCGTTGCTGTAAGATTTGATTTTTTATAATCAGGAAGTTTAATGAAAATCTGATCTTTCACAGGATTCGGATATACCGTTCCCACATTTTTGCTTATGCTGAATTCAGCATTGCCCAAAACTGCCTGATTGTAGAGAGCAGATATTTCCGCTGCTGATAAAGCGTAATTGTATAATTTAAGTTCGTCAAATGCACCTTTATAAGGAGCCGGAGTATTGGTATTTGCTGAAAATTCAAGTTCACCGATATTTCCGATAATCAGATCGCTTGCCTCACCAATTCCCGTCACCGCAGTTTCATCCCCTTCAGCACTTAAAATACCATTGGTATAAATTCTCATTTTATGAGCTGTAATATCTCTCTGAATAACAACATGTACCCAATTATTGGTGAAATAATTGGCAATAGGAGACGTAATTTCCTTTTTGGTGATATCATCATCGATCGCATATCTCAGCTGTCCTCCCTTGATTTCTACATTGAACCGTTTTCCGGTGGCCCCTGTCGTTGTATTTTTGGTGAAAGAACCTTTGCATAAAACATAAAGACTGGTTGCAGATGATGACGGGATCATGCTTGCAGGAGCTTTCATCCAGTAAGAAACTGTAAAAGAATGATTATCAAACAGGATCTGCTCCTGATGTGGAATACTCGCAATATATGGTGTATTCGGAGATGTTGCGAGATCAAGGGCAAAATTTTCTTTTCCCGGTACCCGCACGGTTGCATTGTCATAAGCAACATTCAATGTTCCGTTATTGGCATAAGAGGTAACATCGGTAATCTGTTCACCGGACAGTGGCGCTTCTGAAAACGGCCAGTTTCCTACAAGGCTCGGTGTCAGTGCACGGAAGCTCCAGACATCTCCGCTCACGAGACCGAGGGTGTTATTGGCATCAATTCTCCAATAGTAAGTAGTCGCTGTATTTAAATTACTGAGCTGATATGATGGTAACGTACTGTAAGCTACAGTTCCTATACTGTTTAAATTCTGAGGATTCGTTCCAAAATAAACCGTATAGTTGGTTGTATTTGAACTGCCGGTCCATTTGAGAAGCAGGTTTCCGTTCGTCAGCTGTACATTATTAAAACCGTTCGAAGGTGACGGATTTGCGGCTTTCACCGGAGCTGAGGGAACCGGTGGTGTCGTGACCGAAGCAGTAGATGTATATACAGAATAATCTGTACTGTTAGTCGCTTTCACTCTGTAATAATATTGGGTGTTAGGCGTCAGCCCTGTTTCATTATAACTCGTTGCATTGGCAGGCAGCGTTGCCACTATGGTAAAAGTTGTACCATTAGTAGAACGCTCTAATACATAATTGGTTTCATTTGCGGCGTTATCACTCCAGTTCACCGTTAAAGAACTTACTGCCGGAGTTCCGGCTGTAAGTGCGTTAGTGAAATTTACATTCGATGGAGGGATCACAAAATCGGGAGGTGCAGTTGCGGGTAAACTGTTGATATAAACCTCAATATTAAGATACGGCGCATTGGCAGTACTCACTGCCAATGCATCGGAAACATTAGGATTCAGTCCGTGCGCAGTTTCCCACGCATCCGGCATCCCGTCATTATCTGTATCTAAAGGAGCGGGAGCACCGTAGATATGACCTGCACCTCCATTGGTAAATCCGAACTGCGTCGTCAAATCACTCTGTACGTAGACATACGTTGCGGCAGTTCCTTTCGACATCAGATCTGAGATCATTAACTGATCCACCTGATCACGTTTAGGGTATGATGCCCCCACGCCTGCTACAATATTATCGAATGCTGCCTGAGCAGTAACGGTCGTATTTTTCATCGGATAATCATACGGGGTAGTCATGATCGCGTTAACATCACCCACAGGATATCCTGTTAAATTCTGAGGGACCAACGCTCCATCCAGTACTCCGTTTTTGTTATTGTCAAAATAATTTCCTGAACCGTATAAATTAAAATTGGCATTTCCTACACTGAAAGGCGTAGAAACAGCAGTATTTGTATTGGGACCTCCAATGAAATAATTGTTGATGATATTGGCGTACGAAGCGCCGGAAGAATCTCCACCCATGATGTAAGCCTCTCCCGATTGAGTATGCCCATAGGTATTTCCGTAATTCCCCCAGTTGTAAACGACGTTGTTGACAAACTCGTTGATTCCTTTTATCTTGTTATTTCTGGTTTTATTACAGATGTATAAATTCCCGATTAAACTGATCTTTCCACCAGGAGGCGGCTGCATCAATCCTCCGGCGGAATGGTTGTGACGGTGCAGTCCCTGTCCGATAATCGAATTCTGAATCGTGATATTATCCGGACTTGTCCCGTTGTTATCCCAATTGATGGAAAACACTTCGTCTGTACCCCAGGTAAAGGTCATGTGATCCAAAATCATATTGGCTCCGTTGGCGATCCCTGATGCATCCTGATTTTGAGAAGTTCCGCCATAACGGATCCGCATAAATCTCGCAATCGTATTATTGGCTCCCGAAAATGATACTCTCGGTCCCAGAAATAAAATTCCTTCTCCCGGAGCAGTCTGTCCGGCAATAGTAGTATTGGCAGCCACTGCAACGACAGACTGTAAATTAACGATCCCTCCTACTTTAAAAATGACAAACCTACCCGGCTGGCTCACCGCATCACGGAATGAACCAGCTCCGCTGTCATTTAAATTGGTTACCAGGTAAATCTGAGGATTGGCTGCTCCTCTGGCTCCTGTAGTAAATCTGCCGAAACCGGTAGCTTCCGGAAATGCCAAAGTCTGAGCATGAAAATCAATTGCGGATAATGATAATCCACAAAAAAGTAAAGATGTAAGAGCATGCTTAAAGGGTAAAGATTTGCTTTTCATAAATATTAATTTTATGTTAACCAAGCTAAAAACAAACGTAAATATGAGCATCCTGCTCCGTCCTGCTGACGCATTAACTTTCAATCAGTTACCTTGAAAAGGTCGAAATTGTGGAATAAAACACTACCAATGACGGCTTAACTGTACAACCAAAGTCGCCTCGTCAGTTCGAGTGTTTTTCGTAGCGAAGCGAAGAAAAATGTATTGAGAACCTGTGAACCGTGCACAAAATTTGTCTTTAAAACAAAAATTTCTCGATACGGTTTTTACAAAACCTACTCGAAGTGACGTCCTATCTCCACAAACCAAAGCCGGCCTGTCAGTTCGAGCTCCGTCAGTTCGAGTGTTTTTCGTAGCGAAGCGGAGAAAAATGTATCGAGAACCCGTGAACTACTGGCAACCTTTGAATAACCAACTTGTCGATACGATTTTCAAAACTTACTTGAATTGATATATAGAATCGTTGTATTACATAGATAAGTTTACGGCTTTGTTTATCTTAAAAGCATACAGCTTGTAAAAAACTTTGCGACCGTAGCGTTAAAATCCATGTTGAGATTCTTTCAGAATGACAAACATTGTGGTTATTTTAGTAGGTCTGAAAGATGGAATTTTTAACCTCGTATTACATAGATAAGTTTACGGCTTTGTTTATCTTGAAAGCATAAAGCTGGTATAAAAACTTTGTCTTACCTTGCGTTAAATTTCAAATTAGTAAAGCATTCGGCCATTGCTGAGTGAAACGCCTTAACGAACGGAAAACATTTTTAGGATCATAAAAAAAATTGCGACTGTAACGTTAAAAATCCATGTTGAGATTCTTTCAGAATGACAAACGTTGCGTTAATTTTACTATGACTGAAAGTATTGCTACGGAAGCATATCCGTCTTTTCGATTAAAATTCTTCAAGAATTTGTATCAAGAACCCGCAAATCAGGGGTAGTCTCTGAACCATGAACTTCTCGATACGGTTTTTCTAAAACCTACTCGAAGTGACGTCCTATCTCCACAAACCAAAGTCGGCCTGTCAGTTCGAACTCCGTCAGTCCGAGTGTTTTTCGCAGCAAAGCGGAGAAAAATGTATCGAGAACCCGTGAACCACTGACAACCTTTGAATAACCAACTTGTCAATACGATTTTTCAAAACTTACTTGAATTGATATGTGGAATCGTTGTATTACATAGATAAGTTTACGGCTTTGTTTATCTTGAAAGCATAAATCTGGTAAAAAAACTTTGTCTTACCTTGCGTTAAATTTCAAATTAGTAAAGCATTGGGCCATTGCTGAGTGAAACGCCTTAACGAACGGAAAACATTTTCAGGATCATAAAAAAAATTGCGACCGTAGCGTTAAAAATCCATGTTGAGATTCTTTCAGAATGACAAACGTGGTGGTAATTTTACTATGATTGAAAGTATTGTTACGATAATAGACGGTTTGAATCGTTGTCTTTCATTGATAAGTTTACGCCTATGTTTATCTTAAAAGCACAAAGCTGTTAGATAAACTTTGTGTTGCCTTGCATTAAATTTTAAATAATTAAAGAAACATCATTACATTAAAGAAAATAATAACAGCAAAAATCCCTTTCACTACTGAAAGGGATTAATTATTATATCTAAAAAGCTTTGATTACATATAAGCTTCGATCGGCTCACAGGTACAAACCAGGTTTCTGTCTCCGTAAGCTTCATCAACTCTTGAAACAGATGCAAAGAATTTGTGGTCTCTTACCCAATCCAGAGGATAAGCAGCTTTTTCTCTGCTGTAAGGTTTATCCCAGGAATCAGAAATCACCAACTGTTCAGTGTGAGGAGCATTTTTCAGTACGTTGTTGGCTTGGTCAGCTTCACCATTGGCAATCTCATCGATCTCATGCTTGATTGCGATAAGCGCTTCTGCAAAACGGTCGATTTCAGATTTGCTTTCAGATTCCGTAGGCTCGATCATTAATGTTCCTGCTACCGGGAAAGAAACCGTTGGTGCATGGAAACCGTAATCCATTAGCCTTTTTGCAACATCAGCCACTTCAATTCCTAAAGATTTGAACTGACGGAAATCTACGATACACTCGTGCGCTACTCTGCCTTCAGTATTTGAATATAAAATAGGGAAATGTTCCGCTAAAATTTCTTTTAAGTAATTTGCATTTAAGATTGCATGTTCAGTTGCTTTCTTCAAACCTGAAGTTCCCAACATTTTGATATAAGCGTAAGAGATGTTCAAAATTAATCCGGAACCGTAAGGTGCAGCAGAAATTCCTTCAATCGCTTCTTTAGAACCTACTTTAATGTTTGCATTGGTCGGTAAGAAAGGAACTAAGTGCTTCGCAACACAGATTGGGCCCACTCCCGGACCTCCACCTCCGTGAGGAATAGCAAAAGTTTTGTGAAGATTTAAGTGGCAAACGTCTGCTCCGATATTTCCCGGACTGGTATATCCTACCTGAGCGTTCATGTTGGCTCCGTCCATATACACCTGACCGCCGTGATCGTGTACCAGTTGGGTAATTTCTTTAATGTTGGCATCAAAAAATCCGTAAGTCGACGGATAAGTGATCATTACCGCAGATAGATTTTCAGAATTAGCTTCTGCTTTAGCTTTGAAATCTTCATAATCAATTTCTCCGCTTTCAAGGTTCTTAACAACGACGATCTTCATTCCTGCCATAGCAGCAGAAGCTGGATTCGTACCGTGTGCAGACTGAGGAATCAACACGACATTTCTGTGACCTTCGCCTCTTGAAATGTGATATTCTCTGATCACCATCAATCCTGCATATTCTCCCTGTGCACCTGAATTGGGCTGAAGAGAAGTTCCTGCAAAACCAGTGATTTCAGAAAGGTCTTTTTCTAATTCTTTGATCATTTCCTGGTAACCTCCTGCCTGATTTACCGGAACAAAAGGATGAATACTTCCCCACTCTGCCCATGAAAGCGGCAGCATCTGGGTCGCAGCGTTCAGTTTCATCGTACAAGAACCCAAAGAGATCATTGAATGGGTTAATGATAAATCTTTTCTTTCAAGACGTTTGATGTAACGCATCAACTCAGTCTCTGTATGGTATTTGTTGAATACTTCTTCGGTAAGGATTTCATCTTTTCTGAGATTTTCTTCCGGAATGCTGTATCCTTCTTTGATTTCTAATTTGAAAGTCTGCTTATCTTTAAAGTGAGCGAAAGAAGCCATCAGTACATTCAGTTTTTCAAGCGTTGTACTTTCGTTGATGGCAATGCTGACAACCCCTTCCGTGAAATAGTTCAGGTTAAGCTTATGATCAAGCATCATTCTGCATAATCTTGTTTTCTCATCTTCACTCATCACGATTTTTACCGTGTCAAAGATCGGCTCTTCGACAGTCTGATAGCCTAAAGCCTTCAATCCTCCTTTTAAGGCATTAGCTTTAAAGTGGATCTGGTCAGCAATATAATTTAATCCTTTCGGACCGTGATAAACGGCATACATACCTGCCATTACAGCTAAAAGAACCTGAGCGGTACAGATATTTGAAGTAGCTCTTTCTCTTTTTATATGTTGTTCTCTTGTCTGCAACGCCATTCTCAATGCACGTTTGCCGTACATATCCTGGGAAACTCCGATAATTCTTCCCGGAATATCTCTTTTATAATCTTCCTTACAAGAGAAAAATGCTGCGTGAGGACCTCCGTAACCTAATGGAATACCAAATCTCTGTGAAGTACCAACGGCACAGTCAGCACCCATTGATGCAGGAGATTTAAGTTTAACCAAAGCCATAGGATCACAGGCTACAACCACCTGTAAGTCTAATTTTTTGTACTCAACGATATCTTCTGTGTAATCTAAAACGATTCCGTTTTTACCTGGGTACTGTAACAGAACTCCATAATACGATTCGTCAAAAGAATGTGTTTTGTGATCACCTTCTACAATTTCGATCGCAAGGCCTTCTGCTTTTGTTTTTAAAACAGAAACTGTTTGAGGTAAAACAAGATCAGAGATAAAGAACTTGTTAGCTCCTGCTTTCTTCTGGTCTTTTGTTCTGTTGTTGAAGAACATGTGCATTGCTTCTGCAGCTGCTGTAGATTCGTCTAACAGTGAAGCATTGGCGAGATTAAACCCGGTTAAATCACACACCACGGTCTGATAATTAAGCAAAGCTTCTAATCTTCCCTGTGCAATTTCTGCCTGATAAGGAGTATACGCTGTATACCAGCTCGGATTTTCGAAGATATTTCTCTGAATCGCCGATGGCAACAAGGTGTTGTGGTATCCAAAACCAATATAACTTGTGTAATCCGTGTTTTTTGCCGCCAATTCGTTCGAATGACTCAACATCTGATATTCCGAAAGGGGCTCTGAAATGTTCAGGTCATTTTCTAAACGGATCGATGATGGAATGGTTTGAGAAATTAACTCTTCGATACTTGAAACGCCAACTTTTTCCAACATTGCCTGTTTATCGGCTTCGTTTACGGAGATGTGACGGCTCACAAACTGTTCTGTATTCATTTTTATATTAGATTTTGTTTGTAAAAAAAGATTGGTAAAATTACTATTTTTTAAGGGATTTCACAAGAGCGAATAATCATTGGCTAATATGGGTAATTTCTATTTAACTTTTTGTTATCAGTCTAATTCTGAAATCTATTTACAATATTCTATCCAGCTTATTTTGTATCCCCCTTTAATTCATTCAACCTTTAACTGATTTTTAGTCTTAATAGCTAAACAGTTAGGAAATCAGCATCGTAATTATTTAAACAATATGATAATTACAATCATCTATTCTCGTAAACTTAAAGACACAGGGTAGTTGATGCAATGTCTGATTCTAAAAAACAGGTTAAAACTTTAAGTCTTACCCACTATACGAATATTTGACATTGGCCGACTTCAAAATGAAGGTCAGTTTTTGATTACAACGTTTTTACTTGGAGCAGGAAAAAATTTCATTCCCGAAAACAGGGTTTTGAACTTTCTAAATACAGGAATTAATAAAATATATCATCAGTACAGAAAGTTTAGAGTTGGAGCTGAAGAATTATAATAATTTCAAATTTTGCTCATAAAAGCAGAAGCATTCAGGCTGCAGTTTTCCACATCATTAAAATTTTAGGAATTATAAATCTTTATTGTCTTGTCAATGAGTCTTAAAAAACAACATAAATAATTGAAATACAAACGAATAATATTTTATGAAAATATATTAATTATATTTATTCTAAATTAATATATTTGCAGTATGAATATCATCACTCCGTTTAAAGTTCCGCCCCTTACCCCGGTATATTCTTTCAAGAATGAAGAAATGTTCTGCGGTGACAAAAAATCATGCTGCAAAAAATTTAAAAAAGGTAAGCGTTGTAAAAAGTGTCCCGGAAATAAAAAATTAGCGTAGTCAGCTAAAATTAGACACTAAAAAATAAATTGCCAAAGCCAGGATCAGAATTCCCAGAAGTAATCTGAAAATCTTAGGCTGTCCTTTTGGATTTGTGGCAGTTCGGGGTTGCGACTTAAAGAGTTCTTCGGCTCTGTCTCTGAATTTTTCGCCGTCACTCTCAAAAACTTCAGTAATGGTTATCCCCTGAACTGCGGTTTTATGCAGAAGCGAATTGGTTGCATGCAAAAGCAGCTGGAATTTCCCGTCTTTAAACTCTGTGATCTTAAAAATTCTTTCTCCATACGCTTTTTCCAATCCGAATGGCAGGACTTTAACGACATCTGCATTAGAGGTCTGCCAGGTAATAATGATCTCCTCACCTTTTTTTGCATGAATTTTATTGGCTGTAAAAGTCTTTATGGCAGGCGGAACAGTATACCGAAAGCTTTTCTGATGACTTTCTAAATTCTGATCATAGGTAATTCTTCTCCCACGGTCACTTAAAGTTTCGTACGCTTCATGTATTTCTTTAAACCGATCGGCAAAAAATTCATCGTTCTGATTTTTATCCGGATGGTATTTTAACGAAAGTTTCCTGTAGGATTTTTTGATGTCTTCATCCGAAGCATCGTGCGAAATCCCGAGAAAATAGTAGTAGTCTTTCATGTAAGTGAATACAAAAATAAGAATTTTATTTTATTATGGCGGGGCTTCGGGAGCCTCAGCCACCGGGTTTCATTACGAATTATTGTCTACTATATTTATTTATTATATTAAATAAGCAATGCTTATGCGCTTTAAGTTCATTCGAACATAGTGGATGAGATTCTCGAATTGGTGGATAAAGCAGATCTAGTAGCTGAGGCTTTAACTTGGTGGTTGAGGCCCTCGATCGCTGGCTGATGCTCTCGAAGCCACCGGGTTTCAGTAACAATTATTGTCTCACTAACTACATTCATTTAATCTATAGATAAGCACTGCTTATGCGCTTGAAGTTCATTCTAACATAGTGGATGAGATTCTCGAATTGGTGGATAAAGCAGATCTAGTGGCTGAGGCTTTAACTTGGTGGTTGAGGCCCTCGATTGGTGGCTGAGGCTCTCTAAGCCCCAATCTGCAAAAAATCCGGTCCACTAAGCAAAGCTTCGCACACCGGATTTAAACAATTTCAATTTAGTTACTTTCTATTTATGCTTCTGCATAATGTTCTTTTGCATCTTTTCTGCAGCAACCTGAAGTGAACTCTTTCTTGAGTTTACCTTTCAGTTCCTGATATTGCTCTTCGTTCATTTCCCTGATCTTGTCTGCTAATCCGAAAGGAGATTTTTCTTTAATTCCGTATTCATTGAAAATACTTCTTACAAATCGTTTTCTTTCAATTATTTTTTTGGCAGCCACAGCGATTCCCGCAACGGCAAGAGCTCCAAGGGCCCCTTTTAATACTGAATTTTTCATTTCTTAATTTTAAATTTTACTACTTCTTTTTTTATAGAGACGAATTCGTTTTGATTTTTACTTTACTACTTCAAAAATTTTAAAACTATTCGTTGTTTCTGTTAAAGAATCCTGTCGAACATTTCTGTCTCCATACTTCTTTGAATTTCTCTTTTTCCTCATCCGACATACCTTCCATCTGATGTCTCAGGTGTTTCTCTTTCATATCACGCATTCCTCTTCCGAATTTTCCGTTAAAACCTCCGAAAAGAATTTTGCTTAACACCAATATCCCCATCGCCTGCCAGTAATTGATACTTTTAACACCGATAACTTCAGGAAGAATGCAGTTCCAAAGCCACATCACTATGAATGCAACAGCCAGGAAAATCAAGGGTGGACATAAAACTAAAAGTGCCCAGCTTTTTTTATATTTATTATTCATGATACTTTTTTCTAATTATTTAAATCCTCGTACAGTTGTCTCAATCTGTTTCTCAAATGCTTCACTGCATAATTTTTTCGGCTGATGATGGTTTTTATATTTTCTCCCTGTTCATCTGCGATTTGCTGTAAAGTTTTATCATTCAGTTCGTTTTCCATATAGACCAGTTTCTGTTTTTCCGGAAGCTCTTCCAAAGCTTCAAACAGTTTTTTCCAGATTTCATCCTGAAACATTTTCACATCCGGTCCGGCACTGTCATCGAGCAGCAAAATATCTTTAATAGAAAACGTTCCGTCCTCATCTTCGTATACGAAATCTTCAAGGTTTTCAGTTTTCTTTTTTCTGTATTTATCAATAATTTTGTTTGCAGTGACCCTGTATAACCAACCACCAATGTTTACAATTTCTGAGAGATTGGTCAGACTGCTGAACTGATACCACACTTCCTGCAGAATATCTTCCGCATCTTCGGTATTTTTCACTTTCGGACGAATGAAAGACATCAGTTTTCCTCCGTAACTGGATACGGTCTGCGAAATAATGTTTTCTTTTTCCTTCTGTGGCATTGTTATTTTCTCGGCAATCTCCATATTGCTATGACGATTGTACTTTTTGTTTTACTTTAATGAATGTAAAGATTTTTTATGACATCTCCATTTTTCATCTGTTAATCATGTTTTTAAAATATTTTTTTCCAGGAGCCTAATCCGGCTATCCACTATTACTCCTCGCTCCTCCGCTTTCCTGTCAGCTGATGTGAGGTAGCCGTTTCTATTCGGGCTAAAAAACGATCATGTTTCAACTTTCTTTGACAAATGATCTCCCTTTATTGATAGAACACAGTATGCTCCCAAATCTTTCAGAGAATCTTGTCTTCATTAAACAAAGAAACGGAAAGCATTTTACTTTCCGTTTTTGATTATAAAAACTAACGGTCTTATCTGTTAAAATTTTCAGCGAAAAAACCTAACATGTATTTATACAGTTCAAGCCGATTCGGTTCTTTACCAAATCCGTGCCCCTCGTCATATTTTACCATGTAAGGAACTTCAAACCCTTTACTTCTTAAAGCTTTCACGATCTGGTCTGATTCATTAATGTTAACCCTCGGATCATTGGCGCCCTGTACAACAAATAATGGCTTTTTGATTTTATCAATCTGAAAAACAGGTGAAACTTCTTTTGCAATTTTTGCTTCTTCAGGATTATCCAGATCGTACCAGATCTGTTTTACCATTTCTTTATAGGGTTTCCAATATTCAGGAAATGAATCGAAGAAGGTAAAAATATTTGAAACACCTACATAGTCAACCCCGCATGAGTATAAATCCGGTGTCTTTATTAATCCCATCAAAGTAGCGTAGCCTCCGTGGCTTCCTCCATAAATAGCAATTTTATCTTTATCAACCCATCCCTGAGCAATCGCATATTTTACACCATCTTCCACATCATCCATCGCTTTTCTTCCAATTTGCTTGTAGCCTGAATTTTGAAATTCTTTGCCATAACCGCCCGAAATCCTAAAATTAACCTGCAAAGTGGCATACCCACGGCTCGCAAATAATTGAGTTTCCGGATTGAATCCCCAATCATCTCGTATTCCCTGCGGACCTCCATGAGGATTTACGATCAAGGGAACTTTCTGACCGTCCTCAACGGCTTTCGGCAAGGTGATATACCCATGAATTGTCAGCCCGTCTCTGCTTTTAAATTCGATAGGTCTCATTTCTGCCATATCTTCTTCTTTCAACTGAGACATAAGATCGACAAGAAGTTTTAGTTTTTCAGATCTGGTATCATACTCATAATATTTTCCATATAATTTATCACTGTCAACCACCACCAAAAGCTTAGAATCGTTATCATCAGAAGAAACGACATAAAACTGCTTGTCACCAAATTCAGATTTTAATTTTTCATCAACCCCCTTATAAAACTGACTTACAGGAATAACTTCATTTTTGATTCCGTTATAACTGATATAGTCGAGTTCATAATTCCTGTTTTTACCGGCAATACTAACAGAATTAACATCAAATGTCGGATGAGAATATATTTCTTTGATGACAGCATTTTTCTTTAAATCATAGAGAACAATCCTTGATTTGTCACTATCAAGATTTGTCACAACATAGGCCTCATCTTTGTTTTCTGAATGATCGTTGAATCTCATAATACTGAAAGTATCTTTCCAGTCAGTGGATTTGAGAAGGTCAAATTTACCGGACTTTGGATTCTTATAATAGGTTTTTGTGGTCAATCCGTTTTCCAAAACAGTATATCCTCTCAAATTTCCCTCTTTATCAAAAAGATAACCGTCTATCGGATTTTTAGGGTCCGTATTTTCATACAGCTGGACCATATTCCCGGTGACAAAATTAATTTTAAAAGGCTCAAAAATCTGTTTATTATTTTTATTCATGGTCACTACCACAAAGTCAGTATCTTTGATGATCTGTACCAATCCGATGGTAACGCCTTCAAAAGGGGTAAGATCTTTAAGATTTTTACCGTCAATATCCGCAGCGTACAGATGGAGATTTTCATTTCCGCTTCTGTCCTGAGTATAAAAAAGACGTTTTTTATTAAGCCAGCCATAGCTTCTGATCAGATCATCTTTTTCTTCAAGGGCTTTGATGGCTTTACCTGTTGCCAGATCTTTTACGTAAACATGATTTTTGCTGTCTCTGTCTTTTTCCTTATAAGAAAGGTATTTTCCGTCAGGTGAAATCTTAAACTGTGATGCTTTAGGTCTTGCAAAATAGTCTTCAACCCTGTATTTAAAATTCCCTTTATCATAAGAAATCAGTTTTTCCAGAGTTGCTTTAGATGAAACCAATGAGGGATCACCCGGTAATTTTGTTGTGGAAGTCTGTGCATTCATCATCATCGAATATAAGATAACCTGAGCAGAAGTCAAAATTTTAAATTTAATATTCATAGCTTATTGAGATTTGGTTTAAAAATTATTGATCAAACATGCTCTTTCACCGCTGAAGCATTTCAAATGACTTCTATCTGAAATCCAAAAACAGGATTGCTGTCATCAATAAAAACAACTTTTCTCTGTAAAACAATTTAAAACAAGGAAATATTACACGGTTAACGTAAAATTATTTAAAAAAAACGGAAAGTATGGTTACTTTCCGTTTCGTTATCTTGCTGTAATTTATATTCTTCAGGCCAGATGGATTCCAAAATACCAGGTCCATGCAATTAAAATAATCTGCATAGGAATTCTTTCCCTGAACAGATAAGTCATACCAGGACCGGAATAATCTCCTTTGAAAATATTAACGTTCTTTCGGGATGAATTGATATTGGCTGCAAAAACCAAAATATAGAAAATAATCAAAAGTATGGCAGTGAGTTCACGGAGAGACGGAATCATCAGACCTACACCTGCTGCAATTTCCAAAATCCCTGTGAAATATACCCAAAACATTTTTGCCGGAATAAAATCAGGCATCATCAGAACCATACCCTTCTGAAATTTAAAATGGGAAAAACCGGTAAAAATAATGAACACTGCCATTCCGAGATTGCCGGCAAATAGCAGATCCCAGCTTCCATGGATTAGTCTGAATCCTGCCAATGCAAGAATAAATGTTATAAAAAGAATGCTTAATAATTTCATTTCTGTTTTGAATGGATAATGATAATGTTGACAAAGCTATCACAAAATATAAAGCTGTTCTATAATCTTTGGGAAAATCGTTATTTGACACGTATTAATTAGCCTCAGAAAGATTTTTCACAATCTCAAGACCTTTTGTAAAGCCGTTATTCATATTTTCCTCCCAGTTTTTCTCTGTCTGAACCTCTGCATGAAGTTTTGTCCGTCCTTCATAATCTATCAGAATATATTTTTCAAAACAGCCGCTCCACTGCTTAATTTCCATACTTTCAGTATCTTCATTTCCGTCTTTGTCAACCATTCCGAGATGTTTAAAAATGATCTGATCAGGTTCTTCAATGCTGTCAATGGTAGAAACCATTCCCTCTCCTTCTGAGTTTAGAAAGTAGGTTTTTCCGTTTTCTTTCCAGTCTGATCTCATATGTGATCCTCCCTGGTTAAAAAATTTCGTCCATTCATTGTAGGTTTCACTTCCCCAAAGGATATCCCATACTTTTTGTTTAGGAGCATCGATGATGATTTCGTATGATAAGGTTTCCATATTTTTAATTTTTATGATTTAATTTTAAAAACAAATAACACTTCTTGAATCAGCAGGATTTAAAAGCATCAATGTAATCTGTGATATTTATTTGTTCTTACTTATAATTGATTTTCTGATAAATGTTTTACATTCTGCAGCGCTTCAGGGAATTTCTCTTCAAAAAAACCTTTAAATTCATCTGAAGTTTTAATTCTTGCTATGAGTCTGGTTCCATCTTCTGTTTCTTCCAAAATATAGGATTCTGTTGCATCACCCCAATCCTGTGGAACTTCAATCCCGTCAAAAATTTCTCCTAAATGAAGAAAGACCATCTCTCTGTTAGGATCATTCTTAAGTACTTTGCTATACATTCCGTTGTTTTCAGGATCATAAAATTTTACGATGCTTTCTTCCTCCCAGGTTCCAATGTAAAATGAGCCTTTTGTAAAGGCGGAAGTCCATTGTCTGTAACTGGTATCACTCCAGAGAACCGTCCAGACTTTTTCCGGAGCAGCATCAATTTCTATTGTATATTCTAAATTCTCCATATTATTTTAATTTAAATTTGGTTCATATAAATGGATATACCCTATCCGCCGACGAAGTCACCGCCGTTGACGTGAATAATTTCGCCGGTTATAAAACTTGAGTCTTCCGATGCCAGAAAAACATAAGCCGGAGCCACTTCCGAAGGCTGCCCTGCACGCTTCAAAGGAGTGTCTTTACCAAAGGAGGCAATATCGTCAAAGGTTTCTTTTACCAAAGGAGTCCAGACCGGACCCGGAGCCACTCCGTTTACTAAAATTTTATTTTCTGCAAGGTTCACTGAAAGCGAACGTATAAATGTTGCAATTGCACCTTTTGTAGCGGAATAATCAATCAGATGATTACTTCCTCGATAGGCGGTTACGGATGTTGTACAGATGATTCTTCCCCCTTTCTTTATTAATGACAGACAGTCTCTGGTAAAAGAAATCATTGAAATGATATTAACATTGAAAGTCTTGCTGATCTGATCATCAGAGATGTTATCGATTTCAGTTTCGGGGAACTGGATTCCCGCATTATTGACTAAGATATCCAATGTCTTCCATTGCTTTTTAAATCGTTCTATACACTTTTTCCTGAAGGCTTTTTTAGAAATATCCCCTTTCATCAAAATGCACTGCCGACCTTCTTTCTCAACCATTTTCAAAGTCTCTTTCGCATCTTTATCATTCTCCTGGTAGATAACGGCGACGTCAGCACCTTCCCTGGCAAAATGAACCGCCACAGCCTGTCCTATACCACTGTCTCCACCGGAGATAACCGCTTTTTTACCTAAAAGTTTTTTACTTCCCACGTAGTTTTTCCTGATGATCTCAGGATACATACCCTCTTTAGGAACTTTTGACAATGATGCTGACCTGTTCTGCGTTTTCATAAGCAAATCTTTTTTCACTCATAACAACAAACAACAAGCCGAAGAGAAAAGCATGATTATGGAAATGACCTTTGATAAATAATTTCTGCACTGAAAAATATCGTCAGTAGGTTGATATTAAATTCAGCATCCTGTTAAGATTGGAAGGCATTCTCTAAATCCCGTATAACGATTTTCTGCATTTTCATCATGGTCTGTACTACCTTTTGAGCTTTGATCTGATCAGGATGAGTCATTAATTCGATTAACCGCTTCGGAACAACCTGCCAGCTCATTCCATATTTATCTTTCAGCCAGCCGCAGTGACTCTCTTTTCCTCCTTCTGAGGTCAGAGAATTCCATAAATGATCTGTTTCTTCCTGGCTATCAGTCATCACAACCATAGAAATACCTTCATTAAAGTCAAATGCATGATCATAGGAATTATCCATGCAGTAGAAAGAGTACGTGTCAATTTTAAAATGGGCATGCTGCACGTTGGCAGGAACTTCATGATTCTTATTCCCGAAGCCGTCACCATATTTTAGAATGCCTTCAATTTTTGAATCCGGAAAAATATGGGTGTAAAATTCCATCGCTTCAGAGGCCTTTCCATTGTTCTGATGGATAAACATCAATGTAGGAACAATCGTCTGCTCACTTTGTTTTTCACCTAAATATAACTGCCAGGTCGTTCCGAACTGATCGCGCAGCCAACCGTATTTTTTACTCCATGGATAGGAGTCAAGATCCATCAAAACCATTCCGTTTTCGATTAACTGATCCCAGTATTGCTGAACCTCGTTTTCAGTTTCACACAAGACGGTAAAAGAGACCGAAGCATTTTTTTGAAACTGCGGACCTCCGTTTAGAAGCATCATTTTCTGACCGAAAAGTTCGATATTTAAGACTACCGGAGTATCTGCGGTAATCGTTCCGTTAAATATCTTACAGTAAAAATCAGCTGCCTGTTTAGCATCTTCATTATGCCAGAGACAGGGAAAAATATCGTTGTTCATTAAATGTATTTTTTTTATTAAACGGAAATTAGGTTATTTTTTCACCATTGCGGTGAAAGTTTTATTCTTTTAATTATTGTTTAAAAGAAAAGTGATTTTCAAGCATGTGAATTTTTAATTTTTCCAGCATTTTTTTTCCAAAACCGTCAAGCTGCATGACCTCGTTTTCAGAATAATCTGTCAGTTTTTCCAGACAATCTATTTTCTCTCTGTGCAGGCTCATTCTTGCAGTTACGGTAATAATCCCTTTTAAAAAATCGTTCACAACAGCATGCTCTTCAGCAGAAACAGGTTTTAGAAACGCCGCCATTATTACTAAATTAATCATTTCACAAAATGATTTTAATGATTTTCCACATATTTATGGAAGTTGTTGAGAATGGCGTACCAGCCGTCTCTCTGCATATCTGCAGAATTCTGCTTTTCCGGATCAAATTTTTCTATGACCTTCGTTGTAGTCTGGTCTTTTTTTTCAAAAACTACTTCAACGTTTCTACCATCTTCAAGATGGTACTTCAGTCTTTCACCAGGAATAATTTCATCATAAATTCCTTCAAAATCAAAACCGAAGCTTCCGTCTTTGGCTTCCATCCTGCTTTTGATCTTCCCACCGACCGTAAGATTATTTTCAGCATGAGTGCAGTGCCAGCTTTCATGGGCAAAATTCCATTGGGTAATGTGTTCAGGTGAATTGAAATAATCCCACACCTTCTCTACCGGTGCCAGGATTGTAATATCTATTGTAATTGAATCCATTATTTTTATTTTTAAATGTTAAGAGGGGGATAGATTAATCAGATCTTTTATACTTGCTCATTAAAATCTATCCCTGATCCATGTTCATTAAAGATAAAACTATTTGGTATATTCTTCATTATAGTTGATCATCCAATGAACACCATATCTGTCCTGAAAGCTTCCGTAGTAGTCACCCCAGAACTGATCTTCCAAAGGCATTTCAATGTTTCCACCTTCTGAGAGTCCTTTAAATAGTTTTTCAGCATCCTCTCTGGAATCCGGGAAAACAGAAACGTAATTGTTATTTCCCACCGTTAATGTCTGTCCGAATGACGGAATGATATCAGATGCCATCAAAAGATCTCCTCCTACCGGAAGCGCAATATGCATGACCCTGTTCTTTTCTTCTTCTGATAAGTTTTCTGTCCCGGGCGCATTCCCCATTTTATGGATCTCTCCAACGAATTCTCCGCCAAAAACGGATTTATAAAATGTGAAAGCTTCTTCAGCGGTACCGTCAAAATTGAGGTATGGATTTAATTTTGCCATGATTTTTGTGTTAGTTAGTTAGTTAGTTAGTTAGTTAGTTAGTTAGTTAGTTAGTTAGTTAGTTAGTTAGTTAGTAGAAATTAATCTATTATCTATTATCTATTATCTATTATCTATTATCTATTATCTATTATCTATTATCTATTATCTATTATCTATTACCTATTATCTATTATCTATTATCTATTATCTATTATCTATTATCTATTATCTATTATCTATTACCTATTATCTTTAAATTTTCAATACTTCATATTCTCATCAAAGTCATATTTCATTCCTTCATAGCCGAGAATTCTGCGCATTAATCCGATTTGTCCGGAAAGATAATCTTCACGGCCGATACACATTCCGACAAAATTTAGAATGTTTTCAGGGAAAAATTCGATATTCATTCCCATTGGGAAATCTTTATTTAAATCTTCATCAGAAACATCAAGTAATTTTTGATAAACCAAAGGTGAAATTTTATGAAAACTGTCTTTCAGCTGTTGTAAAGTAGGATAATCCAGATGCTCATCCAGAGCTTTCCCCTGAAAGAAAAAATCTTTATATTCGAATTCAGGGGTCAGTCCAAGTGCATTTCCCAATGCATAACGCATATCCAGAAAATTCCCTGTCATCCAGATGATATGATTCGTCCTGCTTTCGATTCTTTTCAATGCATCTGCTTCCGAAATTCCGTCAAGAACCATTAGAAAGTTCTGACTATGGCCTCGAAAAGCCGGAATAATGATGTCTAATTTTTTTGATTTTGGTGTGTCCATACTGTTTGATTTTTATTTAAGAGATCTCATCAACTGATACAAATCATTTTTATCCTGCGGATTACGCAGATTTTAATTGTGAAAATTATGTGAAACTTTGTGGTTTTTTTGTAATCTTACTCTGCCGGCATTTGTGACATATCCGCGAAAGTTACATTCCAACCATGTCCGTTAATGTCCCAAAAAGAATTCTGATACATCCATCCGTAGTCCTGAGCTTCTTCATGTTGTGTAGCACCGCTTTTAACAGCCGCATTGACAATATGATCGACCTCTTCCCGACTGTTTAAGCCAATTGCAACTAAAACCTGTGTTGTATCTCCTTTCGGAACGGGTCTTTCGGAAAAAGTCTGAAAGTATTCTTCAGTTAAAAACATGACAAATGTATGATCATTTAAAACGACACAGACTGCTTTTTCATCTGAAAACTGTTCGTTAATCGTAAATCCTACATTAGTCCAGAATTCTTTTGTTTTCTGAACATCTTTTACGGGAAGGTTGACATAGATCTGATTGATTTTCATTTTGTAATTTTTAAGGTTGAACTTTTAACCAAAATTACCAAGTCTTTATGAAAATCAACTTGCCATAAGACAAGATTTAATTTTTCTTTGGATGAGAAACCAGTTCTTTACGGATTCTGCTCAATGAAGTATCTGTAACACCCAGATACGATGCGATCTGCTTTAAGGGAGCATACTGCACAATCTGCGGTTTTTGTTCTAAAAGATTGACGTAACGTTTAGTCGCAGAAATCGTAAACATTTCAACCGAACGCTGTTTAGATGTGAAAAGCTCCTGAGACATCCAGGCTCTGCCCCACTCTCTGAGATTCGGGATCCTGTGAAACAATTCCTGAAAAACTTCAAAATCTAACTTCATGCATTCGCAGTCTGTAATACAGACGATATTTTCCTGAGTGGGAATCCGCTGAAAAAGTGATGAAACATCAATAATAATTTCTTGTTCAACAAAAAAATGGGTGGTTACATCATTTCCGTTAAAATCATTGACAAATGAGCGGGCAAGACCTTTCTCTAAAATATAATATTCATTGGCTGTTTTTCCTTCTTCAAGGATGAGGTCACCCTTATGAAAAGTCACTTTTTCGTGTGCCTGAAAGATTTCTGAAAGCTCCTCTTCAAAAAAAAACGGAAAATCTGAATAGACCTCAAAGACTTTACTTGCCATGACATGAATGTTTTGGTTAACATTTTAAAATTAAAATTTTTATTGGAATTGTAACTAAAATATTACCGGTTCTTTTATCTTTAAGTAAACAACCAATCGCAAAGCTTCATGACAACACTGGAAACTCAAACTGAAAATGAAAACTTACTCCTTAAATCCCTAAAAACAGTAAGATTACATTTCGTTTTTTATTCAGATTTAATAGGTTCTCGGACAGCAGGAATTCGTTATGAGATTTATTATAATTTACTTAACGTCTATGTTTTCTGAATCAATATTAAAACAGGGAAAGCTGGATGGGTTTTGAATGAGCAGGTTTTTCTGCATCACCAAAAACAGTTTTTCCTCCGAAACGCCAGGAATTCTGACGCTCCTCTTCAATAACCTGATTGATATCAAAATCCGGAGTGAAATTCTTCTCTGCTTCTGCAATGATACTGTGAAGTTTATTGACCGACTGTAATTTATCAGAATTCCCCAGTTTAGACCTTTCAATCCCTTTCTGCAGAATAGTGATGGTTTCATCATAAACATTGACCGGTACGGGAAACGGATGTCCGTCTTTGCCTCCGTGTGCAAAAGAAAACCTGGCAGGGTCCCTGAATCTTGATGGTGCTCCGTGAATAACTTCACTTACCAAAGCCAGGCTTTGTAAGGTCCTTGGCCCAACCCCTTTTAGCAGCAGTAATTCTTCAAAATTTTCAGGCGGGTTTTCTCTTGTCATATACAAAAGTGTTCCCAGTTTTTTGAGATCAACATCAGAAGCTCTTACATCATGATGAGCGGGCAGAATCAGATTGGCAAAATCCTGCATGATCTTTTCTGAGTTTGTATGTGAAATTTCTAAAATTCCCTTTCTGCTTTCATGCGCTTCACAGGCGGTCAAGTTCAGAATCTGCCCCTGATTAATGCCCTGAATCCCTTTATGAGGTTCGTCAACAAATGATTCCATATTTTCAGAATGCCAGTGGTAACGGCGCGCCGTTCCGTCAGCATCATTCATTCCCTGCTGCACGACAGCCCAGTTTCCTTCATCTGACACAATAAAGTTGTGAAGATACAGTTGATAACCATCCTGAATGGCAGTATTATCAACCTTTGCAGACAGTTTACTGGCACGTACCAGTTCATCCCCGTTCATCCCTGTTTTGTCAGCAATGGCGAGCAGTTCGTTAGGCGTTTCTTTAGAGAACCTTCCCTTTCCTCCACAGATGTAAATTCCGAGTTCTTTGGAATTTGGATTGATACTGTGCTTAAGAGCTCCCATGACCGAAGTGGTGATTCCCGATGAATGCCAGTCCATTCCCATGATCGCACCAAAACTCTGAAACCAGAATGGGTCTGCCAATCTCCGCAGAACCTCATTTTTACCGTAGTCTGCTAATAATACTTCAATTACAGAACGCCCGAGCACAGCCATCCTTTCGTATAGCCATGGAGGTACTTTTCCGTAGTGTAGGGGTAATGTTGCGGTTCCGGATCGTTTCATAAAGTTTTAAAAGTTTAAGCAAAATTAAAGCCTTATGAATAATTTTCACAAGGCTTTGTTATCATTTATTTCAAATCTTATTTCAGAGCAGCGATGGCAGCAGAATAATCCGGCTCGTCAGCAATTTCGGAAACCTGTTCTGTATATACTACCTTATTGTTTTCGTCAGTTACAATTACAGCACGGCTCAGAAGACCCTTCATTGGAGAATCTGTAATTGTCACTTCATAATCGTCACCAAAACTTCCCCTGAAATCTGAGAGAGTCTCTACATTATCCAATCCCTCGGCAGCGCAGAATCTTGTCAATGCAAACGGAAGGTCTTTAGAAACATTGATTACAACAGTATTTTCTAAATTGTTGGCTTCTTCATTAAACTTTCTTGCCGAAGACGCACAGGTGGGAGTATCAATACTTGGGAAGATATTAAATACTTTTTTCTTTCCCTCAAAGCTTTCAAGAGTCTTTACATTCAAACCTGAATCCACCAAAGCAAAATCTCTGATGCTGAACCCTACTTCAGGAAGTTTTCCTAATGTATTTACCTCATTTCCTTTTAATGTGATCACTGACATAATTTAATTTTTTAAAGTTTGATCAAATTTATTCAAATTTCAGATGATTTTGTCTGTAATAAAGGTTAAATAATTCTTAAAGTGAAAATTAAAAAACTTATCATCTGAATCATATTCTCAGTAGAAAAATTAATTTATATTCGCATCCATAAAAATAAATAACTATGAGGAGAAAAATTACTCTGTTATTATTTGCTGTACCGTTTTTCGGATTTGCCCAATCTGTGATTGGAAATGTCAATTCCGGAGCTGTTTCTGCAGATAATTTCATACATTCTGTCGGAGAAATCTATGTGATCCCGACTGATCCTGATCAAAACAATTCGGGAACGATGGGAATGCTTTATCAAACTGTACTACAGGTTTTAGGAGTAAGTGAACTGGAAAAAGAGACTGTGAAAATCTATCCAAATCCAACTGCTGATTTCGTTTATGTAAAATTAAATTCAAAATCAAAAATTGACGAGGTTGAAATCTTTGATCTTGCAGGGAGACTTGTTTTAAAGACAAAATTACAATCAGACCAACTGGATTTGAGATCTTTAAACCAAGGTGTTTATATGATCACTTTCAAAAATCCTGACCTTAAACCTATCAAAATCATTAAAAAACCTTAAACTATTTAAACATGAAAAAAATATACGCTACTATAGGACTATTTTTAGCAACATTATTGAGTGCACAAGTTCCGCAAGCTTTTAGTTATCAGACAATCGCATTCAATGCAACAGGAGCTCCGATTGCAAACGGCAATATTGCTTTGAAAATAAGCATTTTGGAAAACTCTGCTACCGGAACAGTTTTATATACAGAAACTCATACAAAAACAACCAACTCGAAAGGTTTGGTCAATCTAAATATCGGACAGGGAACGCCTACAACTGGAAGCTTTGGAGCGATCAACTGGGGAACAAACACAAAATTTGTAAAAGTGGAAATGGATCCTGCAGGTGGAAGCAATTATACTAATGTAGGAGTGAATCAATTGATGAGTGTACCTTATTCTCAAATTAGTAAAACTGTTGTGACAGGAGCTGGACAAGGAATTACTCTCACTTCTCCAAATGGAACACCTTATACTTTGGGTGTAAATGATGCGGGAACTTTAAGTTTGCCTACAAGCTCTAGTTCAAATTCAGCCATTCCTGCAAACTTGTATTTTTACGGGTCATACAATAATTTTAATACAACCTCTGCAGAACTATTAAGGAATTATAACGGAAGTGAAAAAATAGGTTACAAATATTTGCCGGCAAATACGCAGTTTAAATTTGTTGCTGCACAAAATACTTCTGCACAGGTGTATGGATCAACCAGTCAAAATACATTAGTTGCCAATGGAACTAACTTCAATATTTCTTCTAATGGTTTTTACAGAATCAATGTTCTTAATTTTGGAACCTCTGTTAATGTTTATATGGGAAATATTAGTCCATCAATTGTTTTGATCTCTAATAGTAACATACCAACAACACCTCAAGCCTCTGCTATAACTTATAACACTGCTACTAATAAATTCTCTGTCAATATAACAGGTGCAGCTTCTACTAATTTCTCTGGCTTTTACATAAAATTACCTAGTGCTGGAAGTAATTCTTACGAGGAAATTTTAGGTGACAATTTAAATGATGCCAATTTTGATGTAAATGGTGCAAATATTATGATTCCTAACCTGACAACAACTCCTAAAAACTTCAAAGTTGAGTTCAATATTAACTTTGATGCGACAGGAACTTATACAATTACACAAATATAAATTTAAAGAGGCAAAAGCCTCTTTTTTTATGCAAAGACTCCAAATAAAACAATGATATTTACTAAATTTGTGAAACTAAAACTTAAATAATAAATAACAGTATAATGTCAGAAAAATCAAAAATCTATTACACTCTTACAGATGAGGCTCCCATGTTGGCAACACATTCGTTTTTACCTATCGTAAAAGCGTTTACAAAACCGGCAAATATTGAGATCGCAGTTCCGGATATTTCTTTGGCAGGAAGAATTTTAGCCAACTTCCCTGAGTTTCTGAAAGATGACCAGAAAACTGATGACGCTTTAGCTCAATTGGGTGAACTTGCCACACAACCTGATGCGAACATTATCAAATTACCTAATATATCGGCTTCTGCTCCTCAGTTAGATGCTGCTATTGCTGAATTGCAATCTAAAGGTTTTGCCGTTCCCAATTATCCTGCTGAACCGAAAAATGATGATGAAAAAGCGATCAAGGCTAAGTATGCCAAAGTATTGGGAAGTGCTGTAAATCCAGTGTTAAGAGAAGGGAATTCTGACAGACGTGCTCCAAAAGCCGTTAAAAACTACGCAAAAGCAAATCCTCACAGAATGGGAGACTGGGCTTCTGACAGTAAAACTGATGTTGCTCATATGAACACCGGAGATTTCTACGGAACAGAAACTTCGACGACTCTTGACAATGCTACAAAATATAAAATCGTTTTTAAAGGAAATGACGGTGAAGAAACTTTATTAAAAGATTTCGCAGGTCTGCAGGCAGGTGAAGTAATTGATTCTTCCGTAATGAATTTAAATTCTCTGAAATCTTTCGTACAGGAAGCAATCGAAGAAGCTAAAAACAAAAATGTACTTCTTTCTGCTCACCTGAAAGCTACGATGATGAAAATCTCTGACCCCATCGTATTCGGTGCGATCGTTGAGACTTTCTTTAAAGATGTTTTCACAAAATATGCTGAAGTTTTCAATTCTTTAGATGTAAATCCAAATAACGGTCTTGCAGATCTTTTTGATAAAATCAAAGGAAATGCTCAGGAAGCTGATATCAAAGCAGATATTGAAACTGCTTTGGCAAACGGACCAAGAGTGGCCATGGTAAATTCTGACAAAGGAATTACCAACTTCCACGTTCCTTCTGACATCATTGTCGACGCATCGATGGCTGCTTTGGTAAGAGGCGGCGGAAAAATGTGGAACAAAGAAGGAAAAGAAGAAGACACTGTATGTATCATTCCGGATCGTTCTTATGCAGGTTTTTATCAGGCTGTGATTGACGATATGAGAACCAATGGAAAACTGGATCCTACCACTATGGGTTCTGTTCCCAATGTAGGTCTGATGGCTCAGAAAGCTGAAGAATACGGATCTCACGACAAAACTTTCCAGGCTGCCGCTGAAGGGACCATTGAAGTTCAGGATGAAGCAGGAAGCGTTCTTCTTTCTCAAAAAGTTGAAAAAGGAGATATTTTCAGAATGTGTCAGACCAAAGACGCCCCTATTCAGGACTGGGTAAAATTAGCCGTTAACAGAGCAAGACTTTCTGATACGCCTGCCATTTTCTGGTTAGATCAGGGAAGAGCACACGACAGGGAAATGATCAAAAAAGTTGAAAAATACTTAGCTGATCATGATACCAACGGACTTGATATCAAAATTCTTGATGTGAAAGACGCGATGACCGAAACACTGAAAAGAGCAAGAGAAGGAAAAGATACCATTTCTGTTTCAGGAAATGTTTTAAGAGATTATTTAACAGACCTTTTCCCAATTCTTGAGCTTGGAACTTCTGCTAAAATGCTTTCAATCGTTCCTTTGATGAACGGTGGCGGTTTATTTGAAACAGGTGCGGGAGGTTCTGCTCCGAAACACGTTGAACAGTTCCTGGAAGAAGGTTATTTAAGATGGGATTCTTTAGGTGAATTCTTAGCCTTACAGGCTTCTTTGGAACATTTGGCACAGACTCAGGGGAATACAAAATCTCAGGTTCTGGCTGATGCACTTGATGAAGCAAATGCTAAATTTTTAGCTACCGATAAATCTCCTGCAAGAAAAGTAGGACAGATCGACAACAGAGGTTCTCACTTCTATCTGGCAATGTACTGGGCTGAAGCTTTGGCAAACCAAACAGCTGATGCTGAATTGGCAGAACAATTTGGCCCGGTTGCAGAAGCAATGCAGGAAAACGAAGAAGTAATTAATTCTGAATTGATCGGTGCTCAGGGAAAACCACAGAATATTGACGGTTATTACAAATCAGATACGTATAAAACATACGAAGCGATGAGGCCAAGCACTGTTTTAAATGAAATTATTGACGGAATTTAATTTCCTGACTACTTATTATAAATGAAAAGCTCCTTTTTTGAGGAGCTTTTTTTGATTTGTAATCAGGCATACAAAAAATATTTTTCCGATTTTAACCAAATATATAAATTGAAAACGGGTTTCGGTCCGTTTATTTCTTCAGGTAAGTATTGATACTTGATAAAATACGGTTGTCCTATTTCCCCTTGGTTGACGAATTACTGATAGAAGTTACTTCATAAAAACCTCAGGTATCCATTCATAGCCGGCAGATTTCTTTTTTGTAAAACCCAGTCCAGGCCATGGCAAATGATAGGCGAAAGCCTTTGTTTTTGTTTCAGCCAACTGCTGAAGGAGTTTCTTACGGGACTGTACGGCAACATCAAGATCTGTATCCCCAAAATATCCCCACTCCGGGTGTGGAAAAAGAATAATGTCAGAATGAATCAGATCTGCAATATACATCAGTTTTTCATTTCCTGATGTAATCTTCATTACAGTCAAACCGGGAGTGTGCCCGGGAGCCAGTTCGAAAGTGAAATGATCATACAGCGTTGTATTGAAGTCATAAAAATTCAGTTTTGGCTGTATGGATTTCAAAACATTCTGAATCGAAGGAATGATCTGATTAAGCATCTCCGGCAGAGCCTTCAATATACTGTTACTGAAATCTTTTAATGTAGCATTCATCCAAAAATCGTGTTCTTTTTTTGAAATAAAAATATTGGCGTTGGGAAAGACTGCCTTATTTTCTTTATCGATGACTCCGCCGATATGATCCGGATGGGCATGAGAGATAAAAATATCTGTAATATCCTTGGGAAAAAAGCCGGCTTTCTCCATGCTTTTCAGTAAAAACCCTGTGATATGATCTGCAAAAATTCCCATTCCCGAATCCAGTAAGATCAATTTATTTTTCGTCTTGACGAGAAGAATATTCATTGCCAGATCAATGTACTCATCAGAACGGAAGTTATCTTTCAGAATATTTTTCAGCTCAGAAATATTTCCTCTTGGCGCAAACTGATCTAAATTTTTCTCGTGAAGATATCCGTCTGTGAGAATAAAAAGATCAAGCTCACCTAATTTTACTTTTTTAAATCCTGAAAGATCGTTCTCAAGTTTTAATTCTTTCTTTGCCGTATTTGCAAACGCATTGGAAAACGGAACAATACTTAGAGTTCCTGCCAACAGCCCGTTTTTTAAAAGTTCTCTCCGGTTCATATTAAATATGTGCTTTTCTTAATTTGGTAATGCTTAAAATAATCAGACCTAAGATCCCCAGGATAAAATATCCTTCTGCAACTTCAAGCTGAATTTCAGGTTTGATGACAGCGACAATTCCGTAACTGATGGCTGATGTAATAATGAACGCTACTCCACCGGTCAAACCTCCTGCAACACCTGCTGAATCCGGAAACCGTCCGATACAGTAGGCGAAATAATTATTAAATATAAAACCTGCAGTGACGTGAATGACAAATGCAAAAGCAACCAGGCTGTAAACAGTATTCAGAAAGTATGAGCAGAAAATCATTAAACCAATCAAAAAGATCTGAATAAAATTAGCATAGCGGATCTTGGGAAGGAATGCTTTCTTTATTAAAGCTTTACCTAAGAAGCCACCGGTCATCCATGCAAAACCTAAGATTAATGAGACATAGCCTGCAATTACTTCAGAATAACCCATTTTGTGCTCGATAATAAATGCTCCGCACAGGTTAAAGAAAATCACCACCGCATAACTTACCCCACACATCAGCATACCGTAGAAGAAATCTTTGGTTCTGAACATGGTATCATATTCTTTAAGCATTGCATTCAGGTAAAAAGGTTTTTTAAGCTTTAAAGTTTCCCCGGAAAACAGCAACTCCAGAATCAGTAAAATCAGGCTGTAACCTGCCAAAACATAGAAATTGGACTGCCAGCCAAACAGTTTCTGCAGATATCCGCCGATGAAAGGTGCAATGATAGGTCCTACAGACCAGACAATTGTCATGATGCTCAGGTAATGTTTACGCTTTTCACCTTCATATACATCTACAAAAAATGCCCGTTTTGAGACGACTGCAAATCCGGACAGGATACCCTGTAATACACGCATAGCATAAATAACAAAAATATCTTTCGTTAGTGCTGTGATCAGAAAGCTGACTACAAACAGTGCCAGGGAAATCGCAGAAACCCTGAACCTGCCAAATGAATCAACAACACTTCCTGCAAAAAACTGGGTCACTCCGTAACTGATTAAAAATATAGAAAGTGTGAGCTGAATGCTGCTCTCGGGCTGATGAAGTTCTGTTGCCATACCTGGCATTGAAGGCAGATAGATATCTGTGGCAAGGCCGGACATCGGAATCACTGCAAACGCCAATATTGTAGCAATGAATTTATTTTTTTCTTTGAGCGTTTTCATTCAGAATAAAATACTAGGTTCAGTGGATAAAAGGAGTAACAAAAGTCGGTGTTTTTTGTCGAAAAAACGTATAAATACTCAGATTGAAATATTGAAAAAAGCTATGGTAATAAATGATTACTATCAATTTAATTATTTATTTGAATCAAATCAAAATGATTTGCTTAATAACTTGAGACCTATCTTTTTATCCAGGCTAAAGTTAACAGAGTCTATTCTCAGCTGACTCCTTAATTTAAACGATTATAAATTACCTCATCTTGAGCTTAAAAAATCCTTCATCAAAAATTTAATTTGTAATTTTAAGATAGAGTTTTATCTCATAAAATCAGAAATCATGGAAAATGTAAAGTTTAAAATATCACCTTATCAGGATGAATTACAGATGTTTCTGAATGATGAAAAAGTAGGTTACATGTCGATTGCCGTTGATGGAAGGCTTTTGAATGTGCACTACACAAAAATTGATGAGAATCTTGAAGGACACGGATACGCAAAATTACTTCTGGACGAACTTGTACGATTTGCAGAAGAGAAAGACCTGATGATTGATCCGGAGTGTGATTTTGTCAGGAAACAGCTGGAAAACCATCCTAAAAGATACAGAGGAATCTGGCACGACTAGTTAATCTTTCCACCACTCCTGAAATTGAATCTCATTTTTATTCAGATCCAGGACTTCACCGATTCTGGGAGTGAGAACAGACAGTTGTTTTTCTTTTCCTAAAGCCGTAAGTTTCTGCAAAGGCTCGTTCCACGGATGTAGTGCCAAAGCAAATTTGCCTGAATGTACGGGAATAATATTTCTTGCCTGAATATCGAGACTTGCCTGTACTACATCATCCGGTAAGGCATGAATATATTTCCATGCTGCATTGTACTGCCCGTTTTCTAAAATGGCAAAATCAAAAGGTCCATACTGATCACCGATCATCTTAAAATGAGTGTCATAACCGCTGTCACCGCCGAGGAAAAGTTTTTTTGTTGGAGTTTTCAGTACATATGAGGTCCACAGGGTATTGTTCCTGTGGAATTTTCTGCCTGAGAAATGCCTTGCGGGAGTAAAAGTGATTCTGATATCGTTTTTGAGTTCAAGAGTGGTTCCCCATTCTTCTTCCAACAGCTGATTCTCACTGTAGCCCCAGCGTTCAAAGTGAGCACCTACGCCCAAGGGCATGATCACTTTATCTACTTTTGACTGTATAGCCATGACGGTAGGATAATCCAGATGGTCATAGTGGTCATGCGTAATAACCAGGTAATCAAGATGAGGAATATCCTCAGGCTTAAACACATCGGAACCCTGAAAAGCTTTATTAAAAAATTTAAAAGGAGAACCGTAACTGCTCAAAACCGGATCTATTAAAAACGAAACCCCATTGGTCTGAATGAAATATGATGAATGTCCCATCCAGATAAAGACATCCTGATCTTTCGGAATACTTTTTAAATCAGTATGAACGGCAGGTATGCGGTGATGCGGTTTTATCAACGGATCTTTTTTGGCAAAGAGAAAATCATACATCACTTTCGGCATGCTGTATCCCTCTGCAAGCGAAGGAGTGAGACTGAGGTTCTGAAACTGCCTGTTTTTATAATGTTCTGACATGAGCATTCTTTCAAGACGTTTTCCTTTTGGTTCTGCTCCAAAAACTTTTTGGGAGGTTACGGCAACTGTTAATGCGGCGATCAGTACCATGATGATGATTAAATAGATCATTTTTTATAATAATATAAGCTTCAAATGTATAACTTTCCGCACGTAATACCGTGCCCGGATTCTATTATGACGGATCAGAATAAATTTTACTTTTTTTTGAGATAATGATCTGAAACTTTTTAAATTTAATCTTCGAAAAACTGAAAAAAAAATTGAAAAACTTTTTAATACTGCTCTTCGCTGCATTTCTTAGTTCCTGCACATCTATTAAAAGGGATAACCAACATACAAAGTCGACGGTTTCTCCTGAAAAGCTGCACGAGGATATTGATTTTGCCTACGGGAAACTTCAGGAAATGCACCCAAAACTAAACTTGTATATCTCTAAGGAAAAACTTGATTTCAAGTTTGACAGCCTCAAAAAAACAATCAGCCGTCCTCTTACGCCGGTACAGTTTTATTTTAAGATCCAGCCGGTCATCTCAAAAATAAAGGAAGGACATTTATCGTTAAAGATCCCTGCAAAAAAATTCAGCAGAAAGGAAATTAAAATTCTAAAAAATAAAAAAGGCCTTTTCGGACGTTTTGAATATTATGTCTCGGACAATCGTTTATACATCACAGAAAATAAAGATTCTGTAGAACAAATAAAACCCGGAACTGAAATTCTCAGTATCAATGAAATCCCTGTTTCTGACTATCTGAAGAAATACCGTGACCTAATCAGCAGTGACGGTTATAATACAACTTTTCAGAACTACTATCTGAAAGATGTATTTTTTAATTTCTATGTTGCAGAGAAAGGAATCATGGACAGCGCAAAAGTAGAAACACTTTATGAGGGAGAAAGAAAAACCGTACATCTGAAAAGAGAATCCAAGAACAGACAGGACCTTGAAAAAGATAAAGCAGAGAAAAAGCGGACTGATGAAAAAAAGGTTAATGACTATGTAGCTTCGACAAGCTCATATAATAGAAATTTTAAATTTTCAGATAAGGACAGCACTGTTGCGTACATGAAAATCCAGAGTTTTTCAAGAACATTTTCTGACCGCTTTTACAGGGAATCTTTTGCAAAAATAAAAAAGGCAAAAAGTTCTTATCTGATAATCGATATCAGAAATAATTACGGCGGATCACTCTATGAAATCAATAATCTCTACTCCTATCTCGCCCGGGAACCTTTTGTCCTGATCAAACCCTCACAGCTGGCTTCAAAAGCTACCCCCTTAAAAACCAATTATTTCAGGAAATCAGGTCCTTTACAATTTACGGTTAAAAGCCTTCTTTATCCTGGATATTTTTTCTCACAGGCTTTCAGTTCCTATAAAGGAAAAGACGGAGCAGCCTATTATAAAATGAAGGAAAACAAATCTACCAGACCAAAGAAAGATGCATTTGCAGGTAAAGTGTATCTGCTCATCAACGGTGGGAGTTTTTCTGCTTCCTCTATCATTTCATCCAAATTAAAATATGACAAAAGGGTCGTCCTGGTCGGTGAGGAAACCGGTGGTGCCAATGACGGTACAGTAGCCGGATTTTATTCTTATCAGAAACTTCCCAATTCTAAAATAGATCTTCCCATCGGATTACTGCTTATTCAGCCGAATATTAATTTTACCGGTACTCAGCGGGGAGTGATTCCTGATGTCGAAGTTAAACAGACTATGCAGGATCTCCTTGAGCAAAAGGACGTGCAGCTTGATTGGATAAAAGCAGATATTGAAAAGGACAGGAGAAATAAGATGCAAAATTAGTATATGAAGATCATCATTAAAAGTTTTAAAGTAATAATGGCGATTCTGATCACCTGGTTTTTGATTCATACGGCATACATTATATCGGACGGCCTTATTGATAAAGGCTTTACAGCAGATATTGCCGTCATTTTGGGAAGCAAAGTGAATGAAGACGGAACATTATCAGCAAGACTCAAAAAACGCCTGGAAACAGGAATTGAGCTTTACAAAAGTCATCGGGTAAAAAAAATCCTTGTCAGCGGAGGATTGGGAAGAGAAGGATTTTACGAAGGTTCTGAAATGAAAAAGTTTCTGATCACAAAGGGAATTCCGGATTCGTTAATCCTGCTTGATAATAAAGGGAATAATACAAGATTAACCGTAGAGAATACTTTAAAATTACAGAAAAAATATGTTTTTAAAAGCATCATTACTGTTTCCCAATATTTCCATGTGACCCGAACTAAAAAGCTTTTCCGGGACAATGGTATCTCCAGTGTAAGCAGCGTAAGTCCTGCATATTTTGAATGGCGGGATATTTATTCTGTTATAAGAGAATTTCCGGCTTACTATCTCCAGTAATAAAAATGGCTACGGCAAAATTTCGAATGCCGTAACCGTTTCAGAAAATATCAACGCTATTTTTTAAGTTCAGTCAAAAGGCTTTCAATCTGCTTTACATATTTTCCGTAAAAAAATCCATACCAGTATTTTCCGAGCAGGAAAAGGCCAAATAGTCCGACAGCAAGCATAGAGATAATCGTTGTGGCAATATGCAGGTCACTTAACGGTATACGGTGTGGAATAAATTCTACGACAATAATCAGTTCACACACCAGGAATGGGACAAATGACAGCATAAATGAAAGGTAATACTGTTTGTTGAGATCAAACTGATACATCAGATCTTTCAGCGAGTCGTAGGTTTTCATTACCGGGCTGCTGATATCTTTATACAGTTTAAAAAACTTACTGAAGAAAAAAGATACAACGATGACCATTGAGAAAAGCAGTACTGTCAGGTAAAATTTAAATTTAAAGGGAGCTTCGGGAACAGGAATCCACACAATCGCAAAGCCAAAAAGCAAAACTCCTACTGTTGACCAGAATTCCATTCTCATATTTCTCCTGATTTTTTCAAGGGGAAGATTAATCTTATTATTCTGTTCAATGTTGATTTCCGGTGTTTTTTCTGAAATATCCTCGTTCCATGTGTTTTTTAAATCATCTATATTCATAATATTTGTTTTTCTGTATTGAAATTCCGCGTTTAGAATTAAGAGTTTAGTAAATCTTTATATTCTGTACCCGTTTCTACTTAGTGCTTAAAATATCTTTCAGCTTATTCTTGGCGCGATTCATCTTGACCCGAACATTTCCTTCAGAGATTCCCATCTGCTCAGCAATTTCTTTTCCGGAGAAATCTTCGAGATAATAGAAGATAAATGCTTTATCAATAGGATTCAGCTGACTGATTGCTTTGTACATGGATGAAAGTTGTTCCTCCTTTGTCTGATCATATTCATCCTGCACAATTTTAAAATCCGTAAAGTCCTCATTTCCTATAAAACTTCTTTTCTTTTCGGATTTTAAAAATATGATCGCAGTATTGAGAGCAATCCTGTACAGCCAGGTGGAAAATTCACTTTCTCCCCTGAACCCCTTGTACGCTTTCCAGACCTGATAGGTTATTTCCTGAAAAAGATCCTCACGGTCATCTTTGTCATCCATGTACATCTTGGAAATCTTGAAAACGATTCCTTTATGTTTTTCGATTTTATGTAAAAATTCCTTTTCTGATGAGGTCATGGTTTTCGGCTCTATGGAGTTAGTAGTATTTAGAAATAAATGTTACAGTTTTTATCTTTAAACATTAATTTATTTTTGTGAACCGGCACTGTGTTTTCTTTTTCAAAGATTTTTTAAAAAAATAAGCTTACCTTCTTTACTGTAAAGTAATGATTTAAGTGCGGAAAACTTTTAATAAATACAGGAATTATGCTATTGTTTATTGCTCAGAATACTCCTTCTTTACTGCGCTCATCTCTCTTTCTGCTCTGTGAGGTATAATTCCAGCAAGCGAGATTTCGAAAAAAACAGATACCACATCTTTGACGAATTTCATTTTTATGGCTCACAATTTGTTTAAAAAAAATCACATATTAATATTAAAAATTCGATATTATGCCTTACATCACTAAAGAAAATGAAAAAAACTATCAGGTTTATTACGAAGATTTCGGTACAGGACAGCCGATCATTTTAATTCACGGCTGGCCGTTAAGCGGAAAGTCATGGGAAGCACAGGTTCCGGTTCTTTTAGACTTAGGTTACCGTGTGATTTCTTACGACAGAAGAGGTTTTGGTAAATCATCTCCTACAGCAGAAGGATATGACTATGATACATTAACTGCTGATCTTCACGAACTGATTTCCCAACTTGACCTTAAAAATGTGATCCTTTTCGGATTTTCAATGGGTGGCGGAGAAGTTGTCCGTTATCTGACCAATTACGGATCAGAAAATGTTGATAAGATTGCCTTAATTTCTTCAATCATTCCTTTGGTAAAACAAAAAGATGACAATCCGGATGGTGTGCCTCAGGAAGACCTGAACGAGATCATGGAAAACCTGAAAAAAGACAGGGTTACTTTTCTGGAAACATTCCACAAAAACTTCTATAATTACGGCTTACTTTCTCAGACTGTCAGCCAGGCACAACTGGATTATGACTGGAGCATTGCATCATGTGCTTCTCCTATTGCAACGATCAAATGTGCTGAAAGCTGGGCTAATACAGATTTTCGTCCTGAATTAGGAAATGTCAAGGTAAAAACACTGATTGTACACGGTGATGATGATAAAGTTGTTCCGATCGAAACAGCCGGGAAACAGGCTGCACAGGGCATCGCCGATAACGATTTTATTGTGATTGAAGGTGCTCCTCATGGATTGAATGTAACCCACGCAGATAAATTAAATCATGTTTTAGTTCAGTTTTTAACGGCTAACTAATCTATTACAGATAAATTAAAACGGGCTGTCAAGTAGTTGACAGCCCGTTTTGTATTCAATACCTTTTTAATTCCGGATATGATTACGGATAAACTGACTACAATATCCATTCACCGGCCTAATTTAGATTTGAAAATTCCTCTTACATTGAATGATATGATTTAATTTAAAGCATTATTAATATTATTACCAATGCAACAAAAAACACATCCCGGACGCAGTATAAAACTGTTCAGGGAAATGCCCGGCATTAAACAGGAATCCTCAACTTCTGATTTGAGAACAGACCGGAACCGGAATAGATTATCAGTACCTGAAAAAGAAGAAATTATTGACGATTCATTAATAGAGGAAAAAACGGAAGAGTCAGAAATTCCTGCAGAATCTTTCAGCAACTTTAATGAAAAGCCTGCGATTAATATTGTCTCAAATACCTTTACCAGTAAAGATTCGTCTACCCTGCACGCTGTGAACGTAAAATGTACTTTTTATCCTATTGATCAGATTATCCGAATGCATGATGAAACCTCTTCACTCTACGAACGGCTGTTGAAAGAAAAAGATGATCTCCTTCGAAAATCAGATCAGTCCGAAGTCAGTAAAGAATGATTTTCGAAGCTGAATTTTTATATGAATTAAACCAGTTAAAGATAGATTACACTGAGAAACCTGTTTTAAAACAGGTTTTTATCTTTATGTCACTTATTTTTCATTAATTATCAAACGTAAAATCTACCTTAAAGTACTGTTTACCGTTTTCTCCGATATAGACATCCTGCGATTTGTGAAGATCATAATTATTAACTTTAGCTTTGAAAATATCAAAGTTTTTTCCATCGATCATCAGGCTTTTTGCAGGATCAAATGAGGAAAATTTATTCTCAATCGTCTTTCCTGAACTGATCATAAAGTAGTGGGTCACATTTTTTTCGGAAGCAAAATTTTTTTCCTTATATCCTATATAATTTTTCACCACATACAGTCTTTCGTATTCTTTTTCGGGGAAAATAACTTTTTCATCCTGATCAATCACATATTCTTTGGTATCATTCTTCACGATAATATAGTATTTTGACGTGCCGGGATTCCAGGTAACATTTCGATATTCCTTTTCTCCATTACTGATGAGAAAGGTTGTTGTTCTTGGCAGAAATACTGCTGTTGGCATACATTTTCCGTTCATGTTCTCCGAACAGATTGTATAATATGTACTGTTTGCAGCTACCACCTGGTATGCTCCTTTTTTACTATATTTTTTTTTAAACATTTCCAGGACTTTTTCATTGTTAAAATGATCAGAATACTGATCTGAACCGGATGTTGTTACAGGACCATAAGAGTTAGGTATGTTATCTAACTTTCTTTTCTTTACCAATTGGTAATTTTTAGAATAATAGTGCAGTTCATTTTCTGAAAAATAAACAGTGTATCCATCTGCATTTTCAGTAACAGGTGCAATAGAAATAAAAGGAATAACTGTTTTCAGATCTTTATTCAGCAACCCATATTTTCCGTCTTTTTTAATCGGATAACCATTGGTTTCGGAAGAGAAAAAACGGGTGTCATCGTATACCGGTTCCAATACAACTTTTCCTTCGGTGTCACAGAGTCCGTATTTTCCGTTATTATTATAAGGAATCAAATTCTGGGCTTGAAGAGCAAAGCCCAACAGAACCGTAAAACAGCTGACAGAAAATTTCATGATTTTAATTTTGGCGTTGTATAAAAGTAATCTATTTTCGGAAGATCGACAAAATAATTTAATACTACAGGCTTTAAGCTGCTGCTTTAGATATATCGGAAGCCTAAATCATCTATATACCTCAACCTGTTCTTAATCAGATTTGGATTTTTACATCTTATTTATTTATCTTTAATACTTAATAATCTGCTTTACTTTAAGCATTAAAAATAATCACAAATGGAACAAAAAATACATCAGGGACGCAATCTCAAAAGATTCAGAGAAATGCTTGGCATCAAGCAGGAGGCTCTTGCTTATGATCTCGGTGAAGACTGGAATCAAAAGAAGGTTTCTCTCCTTGAGCAGAAGGACACGATCGAAGAACCTTTATTGAGAAGGTTATCAGAAGTATTAAAAATTCCTGTTGAGGCTTTTCAGAATTTTAATGAAGAGCTGGCGGTGAGTTTTATTTTAAACACTTCTACGAACAGCGACAATGCAGTAGGGATATCGTACAATTACTATCCGACATTCAATCCTATTGATAAATTAGTACAGCTGTATGATGAAAAAATTGCTCTGTATGAGCGTTTGCTGAAAGAAAAAGATGATCTTATTCTCAGATTTGAACAGTTTGCGCATAATAAATAGATTTATCTGATTTTATCAGATTAATTACACTCATCAATATACCATCTTTCTGCTCTGCAAAATTATCTCCTTCATCGAAGGAGATTTATTTTAAAATCTACTTGTAGGATTGGTAAAATCTGATGGTGGATTATTTTTGAGAAATTTGAACCTCATTTTTGTCATGATTTTATTTATATTTGAAAAATGATGAGAGGCAAAACGCTCAATTTAATAATCCAATAATAAACTTACCCATTCAAAAATACATGATCCCATGAAAGAGGAAAATTTAAACAAACTGAATTCTTTGTTTTCCAATTTAAGAACGGAAGAACAGAAGCTGAAGGAGAGTCAGGAAAAGAAGAAAAGTGAAGAAGATCTGTTTATTGAAGGTTTTAAAACACTGTGTAAAAACCTGATTGATCCCAAAATGCAGGAGTTCAGAAAAATGCTGAGACAAAACGGATACGGCTGTAAAATTTCCATGAACGAAGAAAGTAAAAACGGAACGGGAATCAACGCCCAGACCAACATCAAACTCCAGATTGCAAGAAATGTAGATTCTAATTTTTATACCAACAATAAGTTTCCGCATATCATGTTCACTGCCGACAAAAACTATAAAAAAATCGGGATCCATCTTGACACCATTTTTCAGAACGGAACGGGAACCACAGCGATGAAAGAACAGACTTATACTCTGGAGACCCTTGATGAAGAAAGTATAGAAAAGGAAATCGTAGAGTCTGTTGAAAAGATATTGATGAATACATAAAATGATAAAAACCTGCTGCAGAGCAGGTTTTTATCATTGATCAGATTTCAGATCAGTAGCAATCTAAAACAGATAATCCGTACTCAAAAAGTTTGAATCATGATCTCTTACGATCGTATTCAGAAGGTTTTTATTGGATTCCGTTGACTTCGCGGCAACCAAAGACCTGATTGAGAAAGAACGGAGCGCATCAAATACAGACAGCGTACCTTCCGCAGAGTCTTTTCTTCCTGTAAAAGGAAAAACATCAGGACCCCGCTGTGCCTGGCAGTTGATATTCACACGGCTCACGAGATTGACAAAAGGATCGATCAGTTTTGAAACTTCCAGGGCATCTTCACTGAAAATGCTCACCTGCATTCCATGAGATGCATTGACCTGGTACTCTATCGGCTCCTCAATCGTTTCAAACGGCACCACGGGAATAATCGGACCGAACTGCTCTTCATGATACAGCTTCATCTCACTGTTCACCGGATAAACAACAGCAGGGAAAACAAATGATTCTTCATTATAACCGCCGTTTTCATTCAGAACTTCTGCACCTTTAGACAGCGCGTCTTCAATACATTCTTTAAGATAGGAAGGTTTATTTACTTCAGGAAGCGGTGTGATCTTCACCTCTTTTTCCCATGGCAGACCGGGTTTTAATTCAGAAACTGCTTTGTTTAGTTTAGCTGTAAATTCTTCTGCAACGTCTTTCTGTACAAAAATCAATTTCAGGGCGGTACATCTTTGCCCGTTAAAAGAGAGTGCTCCGAGAATAATTTCGCTTACTGCAATATCGAGATTGGCATTTTTGGTTACAATAGCAGCATTTTTAGCATCTAAACTCAAAATAGCTCTCAGCCTGTTGACTTTCGGGTGCAGTTTCTTCAATCCGTTAGCTACTTTACTGGAACCGATAAATGCAAGGACATTCACTTTTCCGCTTTCCATAATCGGAGTGATAATTTCTGAACCTTTACCGTATAAAGTATTGACCGTTCCTTTAGGAAAAGCTTCCTTAAATGCATTCAGAAGAGGATAATGTGCCAGGACTCCATGTTTGGGAAGTTTGAAGATGATGGTATTCCCCATGATCAGAGCAGGAATCAGGGTTGTGAAAATTTCGTTCAGAGGATAATTAAACGGCCCCATACTCAAAACTACGCCCAGAGGAGCTCTTCTGATCTGTGCGATCGTTCCTTCTGCCTGCTGGAAACGGGAAGACTCACGATCAAGATCTTTTAATGCGTCAATGGTCTGGTTGATATAGTCTACGGTACGGTCGAATTCTTTGGTAGAATCAGGCAGCGTTTTTCCGATTTCCCACATCAGTAACCTGATGATCAGGTCACGTTCCTTGATCATGAGATAGACAAACTTCTGCATACATTTGATACGGCCTTCGACAGACATGGTCGGCCACTCGCCGAGACCATTATCATAAGCTTTTACCGAAGCATCCAGAACATCCATTGCTTCTGCCCGTCCGATATTGGGAATACTTCCCAAAAGTTTTCTTTCCAGACCGTTTTTGGTACGGATGCACACCGGAGAATAAATTTCGGTGACTTCTCCGCTCCACTCTACAAGTTCGCCGTTTAATAGATAAACCCGCTGATGAATTTCCTGAACCTGATATTCTTCGGGTATTTCGCTTTCATTTTTAAAAATTTCCCTAAATGATTCTGTATTTGCTGAACTCATAAATTTTACTTTAATTAATAATTTGAATTTGAAGTTTAAAAGAATAAAGTTAGAGCTAAAGATTGAATTCCGGAACAGCGGTTTCATTGATTTGCTCTATTTAAAAGCTTTTTGAATAAAATTTAATACAGAAGTTAACGCATCAACCGGAAGAATTGCTCGCGTTCTGTTATATCATGAAGTCTGTTAATACTTCATTAGGATGAGAACATAGACGGTGCTTAAAAATTTTCAAATAATAATCGGAGAGACAAAGAGAAAAAGAATAATTTTGTTTAAATAAAATTTATGTTCTCAAAATTATTTTTCAGTGCAGCAGTGTGTTTTTCCATATTTTCTTTCGCTCAAAATTCTAAGTCATCAAATACTGTTTTGATGGGCGGAAAACCGGTCCATACGTATGCGAAATTGCCGTCAGTAAATAAGCAGGCTCCAAAATTCACCCTTACAGATGTTACGATGAAGGATCAGACTCTGGATTCATACAAAGGAAAGTATGTTATTCTGAATATTTTCCCGAGTGTTGACACCGGTGTCTGTTCGGCCTCCGTACATCATTTCAACGAAGATGCTGCCAACATCCCCAATACGGTTGTTCTCTGTATTTCAAAAGATTTACCTTTTGCCCAAAAGAGATTCTGCGGTGCAGAAGGCATAAAAAATGTGGTCATGCTTTCTGACTTCCGTTCTGATTTCGGGAGAACCTATGGAGTGGAACTCACAGACTCTGTCATGAAAGGACTTTTAAGCAGAGCAGTTGTTGTCATCGATCCTTCCGGGAAGATTGTCTATGAAGAGCAGGTGGATGATATTTCACATGAACCCAATTATGAAGCTGCAATCAAGGCAGTGAAGAATTGAGTTTTTCTTTTCTAAATTATTATAAACCTTTGATCTCATCGAAGGTTTTTTCATTTTCACGGCATTGTTAATGGTTTAGAAACTATAACAAGAATTAGAAAATATGACCTCTATTTAAGTAATAAAAAAATTCTCTTTCTAAAAATAAAAACCATTAATCCTGAAAACAATAAAGCAAAAATAGAAACTGTCGTTTCGATTAAATGAGTTCTTCGGACTGGTTTCGTTTGGTATTTAAATTCTTTTATGACCTTTCTTTCTATATTAAAAATTGTTTCAGAAGAGGTCAAATTCATTCTTTCACTTAAAATTTCATCCTTAAAGCCATAGTTTTCCGCAAGCTTATAATTTTCCATAGCTTCATCTTTATCGTCAGCGAGGTAAGACACATTCGCTAAATCAAAAAGGAGCTGAGCTATAATTTTATCTTTTTGCTTTACAAATGAAATCCTTTCATTAAGTTGATAATAGAGTTGATCTCTTAAGGCATCCAACTGTTTTTTTGTCAGATCAGATTTGGGAAACTTATCAGTTCCAAAATCCTTTCCTATTAAAAATTGAGACGTAATATATCTTTCGCCATATATCTTAGCTTTTAAAATATTAATATGGATCCACTCGGAATGAAAATGTGAGTTATGATTAATTTTCACCGCTTTTTCAATCCATTTTAGAGCTTCTTGATTGCTTCCTATTAATTCATAAGCTGTTCCGATATTGGAAGCTGTAGAATATCTGCCAGGTACAATACTTTCAATTTTTTTATACAAATCGATTGCTTCGCCATACTTTCCTAATATAATCAAAACAAAACCCTGATCTGAAAGATAATCCAAATCTTGAGTTTCATCATATCCGTCCTTCAGCGATACTAAAATTTTATTCAAAGATTCTTTATCTCTAAAAGAATGTCCATATGGGACATATCCTTCATAATCTTCATACAGGATAATGCCGTTAGCTAATTTTAGTGTTTCACCATTGAGGCAGGCATATAATCTCACTGATAAGAATAAAGCTAATACTAAACTTAAAATATTTTTCATTGTCAGCGAGTCTCGATTATCTCCCTATTTCAATTGATATAATAAAAAAACTTTGTCTTTAGATGTAAAAAAGTCCTTATTATTCTTGTAAAGATTTGTAGTTTTCTTCCGGATTCTGGAAGTTCTGGAGAATTCTGATAATTTTCAAAATATCGTTTTCAATGATATAGATAAGTGTATTGTGCTTAGTAACCAAAATTTTATGATACTCTGTATTTTCATATTTTTGAAAGGTTACATGACCTTTAGAAAGTATTTCTGTAATTTCATCCAGTTTTGTCAGAAAATCATCAAAAATCTGAACATTCCAATTTTCGAGAAGATATTCTTCAATACTCCTCAAATCCGAGAGTGATTCATCAGAGAATTTTATTTTCATTTTTGTACTTTTCTATACGTAATCTCATTTCTCCCATCACATCCCTGTAGTCGTGGACCCGTCCGTTTTTGAAATCTTCTTCAGAACGTTTCAGTGACTCAAGAATTTCTTCTTTTGTTTCATTGCGCCATTGTTTAGGTTCAATGGTTTTTGAAATGACCAGAAGTTCTTCAGGAGTAAATCTTTTTTCTTTTAATTTTTTAAAAAAAGTTGGTTTTTTAATTCCTGATTTTTCAATAATATAAGACATTTTGAAGGGAGAATTTTTCAGAATCTCATCAATACTGTTCTGAATTTCGATATATTTTTCTATTTCAGCTATCATAATTTTATATTTTTTGATATCAATATATGAGACAAATATAATAAAATTCTTAAAATGATCACCTGAGAAGATTTGGAATTATTTTTTTTAAACGCAACGAACGCAAAGTTTTGCCTATACGTTTGAAAGCATTTCCGTTAAAAAATGCACTCCGTTCAGCAACCACAGTATGCAGAATTGGCTGGGTGAATCGCATTTGCTATCAAAAAACAAAGCATATTTTAATAAAAACACAGCGGTTATTGCATTTAAAACTTTTCCGTAACTATAATCTACAAATGAAAATATCTCGGATCAGGATATTGAAATTCAAAATCCAAATCTTTAATTAATTTCTCAGGAGAAATTGTCCTTCCCACAGTCGTTCTTTCGCCGTCATAAGGCAGATCTCTTTGCGCATTGATCACTTCCTCTTTATTCGGATGAATTGGAGCTACAACATTGTACACTTTAGATTCAGACTGCTTATCCAGCATTTTTTCGATGACCGAACAGATATCTGCGTAATGAATATGATTCACCAACTGATCTAAATCTGAAATATTATAATTTTTTAAAAGCCTCTGATCTCCCATCAATCCCGCCAATCTCAGGATATTGGTTTGATGCAGCTGCTGCAGAATGAAACTTTCGCTTTCGACCTCAACAGCCGGCTGATCTTCTTCTATAAATTCTTTATCTGTTTGTGGATAAACTCCGGTTGAACTCGTAAAAAACACCTGTCCTTTATAATCTCCAATGAATCTTAAAAGGTTTTCACGTCTTTCCGTCATGGAGATCTTCGCCCCTCTGATCCCTGAGAACGGAACACTGATGATGATTGCATCCAGATCCGCAGCAACTTCCCATTGTTTCATATCTGAATTCAATTCATCAGCAAAGCTTATTAAAGTGGTATGATATCCTTTAGAATTCAGATCTTCTACTTTGGAAGATGTTGTGGTTGTTGCAAAAATTTCATATTGATCCGATACTCTTTCTGCGATGTGATTTCCAAGCCAGCCACAGCCGATGATTCCTAGTTTTTTCATATTTTATATTTTCCTTTTTTTGTTGGTTCGATTCAAATCCGTATTTCAAAAATATCATTTTATTTCCACAAAACTTATCATCGGTCGGGATCTCATCATGATTTTAAAGAATTGTGTAGAAAATTAGGGTTTAAATCCGCTAAAAATAACAAACGTTTTGATGATGTTTTCTGTTTATGCAAACAGCTTTGAGCAGAGTCTGTCATCCCGTAGGGATCTCAATAAAGCATTAGAGAGAAGTATAAATAAATTCGGGTTTAGATCCTTTCAGGATGAGAAAATAATGGTTATTCTTATTATAACAACAGTCCAACATATGAATAATACGTCAGTTCGAGTGTTTTTCGTAGCGAAGCGGAGAAAAATGTATCAAGAACCAGTGAACTGAGAAACAAAATCTGTCTGTCAAACAAAAAGTTCTCGATACGGTTTTCTTCAAAAACCTACTCGAACTGACGTGGTGTCGCTGTTACGCTTAACTATACTTTCATTTCTCCATGGTTTGTCATCCCGTAGGGATCCCACTGTAGTATCAGAATAACTAAAGCGGTCGAGATCCAGTCCTAAAGTTTTGAAAACACTGTACAGATCTTTCGCCGACTGAGAATTGGGTGCAGTCTGAAGTTTTCGGTAACCGTCCAGAAAAGCTTTAAGACTGGTGTAAGCGACATCTCTTTCATGGTCTGCCGTGGCGACGTCTTTTCCTTTTCCGCTGTAGATTTGCTTGGTGTAAACTGTATCGTATTCGGTGTAGGAAGTCTGCAAAGTTGCGGTAAGAGGATGGTTGGAAATCACAAATCACAGGATATTTTCCTGACTGAATGTTGGTGATAATTCTTTGAGCTAAAGTCGCAAGGTCTTTAATGCTCAGCTTAGTGAATGCAATTTTCATATGTTTGCGTTTTTAGTCCACCGGAAGTTACAAACAAGATTATCTTAAAAATGGAGGTTTGCTTTAAAGAGGTTGTAGGGCTTTGCGGATGTAAAGATTCATTATTTGGACAATTTGATTGTGAATCATTACTTTTCCATTAATATAAATTCAAATTTGAGGCGTTAATTAATTTTGTTTTAATGCGATTATAAAAATTTTTATAAAAAATTAGAATTTTTGAAATTTAAGACGTATAAATATTTAGTATATTCACACTATACATTAAATATAAATCATTAATGAAAGAGAATATAAAAAGAAAAATAGACTTTTCAATTGGTACACTTCCAGATATTGACACTCCGGCATATAAAAAAATTAGTGATTCAATCAAAAATAATTATGAAAAAAATCCTGAAGTAAAAGAATATGTTGATAAGAAATTTGATCAAACTTTAAAAACTTGGGAACTACAGAGAGCAAATGGTATTGGTTTATATGCTGATAAAGAATTACGATATTATCTACATGAGTTTAACAATCGTACTTTCGAATTTGGGATTCATAAAATGCCTTTAATGTTTAATATTATGGAAGCTTTTTTTGATCTTGATAAAGATTTAAATTATTGGAGGCTTTTAGACGAAGAAGATTTTTCAATTTCATTTTTTGACTTTATTGATTATTATACATCAAATGATTTTATTCAAAATGAAGAAAATTTAAATGATTTTTTTGTAGAAGATTTGATTTATAATTTTAATGCAGATAATGAATTAAGGGATATCACTTTTAAAACGGAGGATGGTTTTACTTTTGTGATTGCTAGTTTATCATTAGTAAAAAGAGGAAATGAAATTACAATGCTTTTCACGACCGGAGAGATTACAGATATAAATGTTGATGAAATTGAAATCAAACGACAAGGTGAAGAAAAAATTACTCCAGTTAAAGAAAAAATTTTAGAAAACAGCAAATGGAAGAGAGAAGCTGTAAAACTTGGCGATGATGAAAGGTTATGGAAAACTCTTATAGCATGTCGTCTTAATTTAGATAGTAATACTTTAGATGCAAGATATATAGCTAAAGATCATGGGGATCATTTTGATATAAAAACGGATGATTTATCTGGATTTATCAGAAACGGAGAGTGGAAAGATCCTATCTATCAAAAATATTTTGAATATTCAATAAAAGATATTGAAAAGCATAATTCAATATTTGAATTAGCAAAGGTATGTCTTTATCTTCCCATTTATCTCGAGAAATACGACAGTGAAATTGAGCAAGAAACGATAGATACAGAAGTTAAGAAAATCCTTAAAAGTACCTTTACTTCCAGAAAGTATAAGGAAGTTGATAATAGTGTTAAAATTAGAAATAGGACATTATGGGAGTTAAATCCCAAGCGAAGAAACCTGGCTAACATTTTAAAGATCCGTGATGATAAATTTAAAGTTGAAACTTCTGGTCATTGGAAGCAACTAGATAGAGAAGAAATAGGAACTGACAAAAATGGAAAACCTATTATAGGAAAGACTTGGGTAAATCGTATTGAGAGTTTTTATCAGGCAAAAGAAGATGAATTAATCGTAAAACGAAAAGACAATGAAACCTTTACTGGAAATAATGCTGGGTATATCTACATGATGAGAAATGCATCACTTCCTAGAGATGTTTTTAAAATTGGATTAACTAAAAATAATACGGACGATAGAGCAAAACAATTATCTAATACAAGTATTCCAGACAAATTCTTAGTAATGCGGGAATGGAATACTAGAGATTGTGTATTAGCTGAAAAAGAAATTCACAAAACATTGGAAGATTATAGAGTTGATGAAAGAAGGGAGTTTTTCCAAGTTGATATGAGAATTGCTAATGATTTGATTGATCAAATTATTGAAATTGTCAATAAATAATTTCTTAATTGAAAATTGATTTTGCGAATTTGTAATCCCCGAATAAACACAAAGATAAAATACTGATTGTAAATCCTATTTGACATTAAATATAAAACCTGCCTCACAGCAGGTTTTTCCATATCTAAAAAGTTTTAAAACAAACTCTCATCCACAAAATTCGGCAGTGTCACCTTCAAATTCGGTTCAGCTTCCATTGCTCTTTTAATCGCAAAAACAGCACCTTCATTTCTTGCCCAGCTTCTTCGGGAAATTCCGTTGTTGACGTCCCAGAAAAGCATTGATTTTAATCTTCTGCCGGCATCATCACTTCCGTCCAGTAACATCCCGAAACCACCGTTGATCACTTCGCCCCAGCCAACGCCGCCACCGTTGTGAATGGAAACCCAGGTTGCGCCACGGAAACTGTCACCTATTACATTGTGAATCGCCATATCTGCCGTAAATCTCGAACCGTCATAAATGTTGGAAGTCTCTCTGTATGGCGAATCCGTCCCCGAAACATCGTGATGGTCTCTTCCCAAAACCACCGCTCCGATTTCTCCGTTGGCAATGGCTTTATTGAAGGCTTCAGCGATTTTCATTCTTCCTTCAGCATCGGCGTACAAAATTCTCGCCTGCGAACCCACGACCAGATTGTTTTCCTGAGCACCTTTAATCCACGTGATATTGTCTTTCATTTGCTGTTGAATTTCAGTAGGGGAAGTTTTAATCATTTCCTCTAAAACGGCACACGCAATATCATCTGTTTTCTGCAAATCTTCCGGTTTTCCGCTGGTACAGACCCAACGGAACGGCCCGAAACCGTAATCAAAACACATCGGCCCCATAATATCCTGAACATATGAAGGGTATTTGAATTCTTTTCCGATCGTAGGATTGTCTGACATTACATCAGCTCCGGCTCTGGAAGCTTCGAGTAAAAAGGCATTTCCGTAATCGAAGAAATAGGTTCCTTTTGCGGTATGTCTGTTGATGGCGGAAGCATGTCTTCTCAAGGTTTCCTGAACTTTTTCCTTGAATAATTCAGGGTTTTCTGCCATCATCGTATTCGATTCCTCAAAGGTTTGCCCGACAGGATAATAACCGCCCGCCCAGGGATTGTGAAGTGAAGTCTGATCTGAACCGATATCGATTCTTAAATTTTCTTCATCAAATTTCTCCCAGATATCCACGATGTTTCCAAGGTAAGCCAAAGAAACCGTTTCCTGATTTCCCTGAGCTTTTCTTACTCTCGCCACCAGTTCATCCAGATTTTCGTGGATTTCATTCACCCATTTCTGTTCGTGACGGATTTTGGTAATCTTTGGATTCACTTCAGCAATGACCGTAATACAGCCTGCGATATTTCCGGCTTTTGGCTGAGCTCCCGACATTCCGCCCAAACCTGAAGTGACGAATAATCCGCCTTTTGTTTCTTTATTAATTTTTCTGAAAGCATTCAAAACGGTAATCGTCGTTCCGTGCACAATTCCCTGCGGACCAATGTACATATAAGATCCGGCCGTCATTTGCCCATACTGCGAAACACCCAGCGCATTGAATTTTTCCCAGTCATCAGGCTTTGAATAATTGGGAATCACCATTCCGTTCGTCACCACCACTCTCGGCGCGTCTTTGTGAGAAGGAAATAATCCCATCGGATGACCGGAATACATGGTCAATGTCTGTTCATCTGTCATTTCACAAAGGTATTTCATCGTCAGAAGATATTGCGCCCAGTTGCTGAACACCGCCCCGTTTCCACCATACGTAATCAGTTCGTGCGGATGTTGGGCAACTGCATAATCCAGATTGTTCTGAATCATCAGCATAATCGCTTTTGCCTGTTCAGATTTTCCGGGATAATCAGCAATATCTCTTGCTTTCATCTCGTAATCCGGACGGAAACGGTACATATAAATTCTGCCGTATTTTTCTAATTCTTCCCTGAATTCCGGCAGCAACTCTGCATGAAATTTGGGTTCAAAGTAACGCAGAGCATTTTTCAGAGCGAGTTTTTTCTCTTCGTCTGTAAGAATTTCTTTCCGTTTCGGTGCGTGATTGATATGCGTTTCGTATGGTTTTGGCTGAGGCAGTTCTGTAGGAATTCCCTGCTGTATCTGTTCCTTGAAAGTCATTATATAGTTGATTGTAGTTGGTTGATTGAGATTGGCTTTTTTGTGGTTTTAAAGATATTAAAAAATATAAGACCGATAAAAGGCAAAAAGTCAGTAAGTATCTGTTTTTACTGCAGGCTGCAGTCTACCTGTTCATATTTTGTTGAACCACCCCTCTCTGACCTGCGGTTGAATCCACCCCTCCGTGGGATGGGAATTACTGGTTAACGGGTGTTGGTTTATGAATGAAAACAATGAAGCCTCACTGATTTTCAGTGAGGCTTCATCTTTCTTTAATTTAAAATTTAATTGGTGTTTTTTACCAGGATCCATCCCGTAAATGTTCTGCCATCAGGCAACGTAATAACATACCAATAGCTTGAAGTCGGAATTGGCCTTCCGGAGATCGTTCCGTCCCATACGATTTGCGTATTGGTATTCTGTTCGAAAATCAGATACTGATATCGGTCAAAGACTTTTACATTGGTCTTTTTATCTCCGAAAACATGAAGGTTTCTGACAATCCATTTGTCATTTGCACCATCTCCGTTCGGAGTAATGGCATTTTTAATATCCAGAATAACGCCGTCCTGCTTAATGATACATTTACCATCAACATATTTCACATAGAAAGTGGTGATGCCAGTCGGTAAATTGTAGAAAACATTACCCGACTGCCATGTAATTCCGTCGATGGAATATACAATTGGCTGTGAACCTGTTGCCGTGATGGTATATGTATTTCCACTGGCAACCATTTGCTGGATCACAGGGACATCATAATATTTCGCTTCAAATGTTGCGGTATAAGAGCATCCGTTATCAGCGGTTACTGTTACGGAATAAGTTCCTACAGCATTCATCCCGGTAACCGTATCAGTCGTTGACACCACCTGACCTGAAGGATTGGTCCAGACATAGCTTACAATCGTATAACCTTCAACTTTCAGCGTGTAAGAGAATGTTCCGTCCGGACAGAAATATTGGGTCGGAATTTCAAAGACCGGCACTTTCTTCAATGAAATCTTGATGGTAGTAACTTCAGGACATAATCCCGGGACACTTACTTTTACATAAATAATATTTGAGCCTGAATTCTGGTTATATGCATAACTTCCCGGGCTGGATATTGCATTGGTTCCTGCATTCAGATCGGATAATGACGGATAATAGGTAAATACAGCATTCGCACCTGAATAGATCTGCTGCTGAAACTGTGTCAGATTCACATTCTCTACGCCGTCATTCCCGTTATCACAAACGTTGTTCAGGTCGAATGGGCCTGCATTCTGAAGAACAACCTTGTTTCCCAATATAAAATTAATGCTTGCCGTATCATCACATCCCGGAATATTCTGAATTTTCACCCAAATCTGAGAGGGAAAGGGCTGAGCACTGAAGTTTGAAGGGTTAGGAATGGCATTTACTCCGTTCTGAGCGTCTTGTTGTGTAAGATAAAAAGTAAATGTGTTCATCTGATTTGCAATATCAACATACAGATTGGTATAATTCAGCAGATTTACTTCATAAGATCCGTCCAGGTTTTCATCACAGACCGTAATGCTTGAGTTAATTGCTTTTGGAGGGAAATATGTATTGAGCTGAATCGGTGCCACTGAAAAACAGCCTGTGGTTTTTGACTGAAATCTTGCCCAGACCTGTACTGTAGAAATATTTGTTGTGTATGAATTTCCGATCTGAGCGGCAGTATTTCCGGTGTTGGCTTCTGCTGCAGTAAGGTAGTAGGAAATAGTCATATCTGAAAGGGCATACGTATTTTGAGATGCTGTGAACATTTGTGAAACTGCATCATTCAGTTGAAAAGTTTCGCTGAGATTAAAATCTTCATCACAGGTATTCAACACGGCATTTGCCAAAACAACCGGTGGCAGGAATATCATTTGGATGTTAAGCTGTGCTGCTGAAAAGCAATCATTATTATTAAATTTCACTTTTACATAAACCGTTGCATTCCCCTGCACCGGGAACTGTGCAGGATCTGTGATTTCTCCTGAAAACACATGAGTGACGGCATTATACGAAGCATAGTAGGTAAAAGTCACATTTGATGAAGATCCGCTATAGATCTGAGGCTGTGAAAGGGTAAGATTATACAGTTCTACTCCATCATTATTATTATCACAAATATTGTTGAGTGTAACATTGACAACCGAATTGACTGCAGGAGTCGCAACGAGTGAAAAATTCACGGGGTAAATCTGCGTACAGTTATAGGAAGTTATTTTTACGAAAAGCTGAGTATTCCCCGTAATTGTTGTACTGGTTACAGGGTTATTACCTGATTGGGCATCAGCCTGGCTCAGGTAAAACAGAACACTTGCATTCTGCGTACCTATGATAGCAGCTGAAAACTGGGTCAGTGATATATTTTCCGTATTGTCATTATTAAAATCACAGGTGGTGAAACTGGAGGTGACAGCGACCGGATGAACTAAATGTACATTGACAGGACGAATCGTATAGCAGGTATTTGACTGTTCGAAACGAACATAATATGTCTGCGTTACCAGATTTCCATTGGTGGTAATCGTCTGATTGGGAGCTATCGGATTATTTTCTGATTCAGCGTCTGCATAATTGGAATAAAAGGCAGTGACCGCAACTGAAGCAGGCTGTATAAGCATGTTGGTAGAAAGAGTCTGTAAATTAAAACTTATATCTTCTGTCCCGTTAAAACAGATATACTCATTTTTTTCGTTGGCCACAATCTGGGTGAAAGCCACCGTCATATTTACCTGAACCACTGCAAAGCATCCTCCCGGGATCACTACCCTGATGTAAACCGTCTGTAAGCCGTTTTTAATTGTACTCAGCACAGCGCCGGTTCCGGAATAAGCATCGGCGTAGGAAGTGTATGCTGTAAATACCGCTCCCGGCTGATTGGTGATAAGGGAACCAAGATTGACTGCAAAATCAAATGGTTCCGAATCATTTGCATTGATATCACACATGGCGTATGAAAAATTGATCGGGGAATTAGCGTTTACTCCCGGTTTGAACTGAAAAGTAACAGGTCCCAGCACGTAAGTACAGTCAGCATCCTGTACCCTTACCCAAATCTGAGTGGATGCTGTGATATTAGCGGTCAGGATAGGACTGGTATTATTCTGTGCATTGGCCTGGGTCTGATGATATGAAATTCCGGGAGTTCCCGCAGGAAGGATCTGGCTGTTTAATAAAATCAGTTCATAATTGTTTTCCACACCGTCATTATTGGTATCACAGAGCTCAATCACACTTTTAGAGAGATTTTTAGTACGGAAATTCAAAGTGAGCACGGCTACTCTGAAACACCCCGGAACATTCGGATTCTGAATCCGTACATAGAATACGGCATTCGCATTCAGACTGTAGTTGGTTGAGATAGAATTCTGGCCTGACTGTGCATCCTGTAGTGTTGTATGAAAGGTGAAATTAAAATTTGCAGGGTTCTGTGTGGTAAGATTCTGTCTGAAATTATTGAGGTTTAAACTGATCGGGGTATTGCCACAGTAGTTCTGACTATAATTGACTGCGACTGGATATGCAGCATCAAAGTCAAGGATAAAATCATCGGTAAAGGTCAGAAAACTGCTGCCACAGACATTAAATTTGACAGTAGCCGTGTACGTGTCGTTTTGAGTCGGACAAATAGTGGTCTCTACTCCATTCCCGACAGTCTGTCCGATAGAATTTGTCCATGTCACTTCCGGCTGAACAGTATTCCCGGTTGGAGTAAACCGGTATGCCTCCTGCAATGCCTGCCAGTTACCTGTATTTCTTGATGCCGGAGAATATCCCAGGCTTCCGTCATTGTTCATGATTCCGATCAGTGCATTCTCAAACTTTCTTGTAGGGCATGGTGTCAGTTTTTTATCTACAAAAACTTCAACAACATTTGTAGTTTCGTGCAGGACGATCTGCGATGATGAGCGGTCTGTACAACCGGCTACCCTACCGTCATAAAAACTGAGAACGAATTTTCTGTAAGGTGCGGTTCCTGTAGTAGAATAATAAATCTCGGAACTGTCACCGTTTGCAAAAACCATATCGTGGTAGACCCCAAATATTGAGTTTTTTGGGAGACCTGAATTAGGGTTCTGCCAGAAAACATTGGGATAATTGATATTTCCTAACTGACTGAGATCAAAAGTAAGCATTCCGTTGGATCCTACGACCAATGCCTCAAAGTTCTGATTAAAGAAACAGAATGAAAACGGAAGATCTAATTTAACCGCAAAAAGGTCATCAAAATTGGCATTCAGGGGGGTACCCTGATTTAACGGCACCGGTGGATTGTAAACTTCGGGAGTTACTGCATACGTTGTTGTTGATTTTAACTCAGGATACTCTACATGAAGCTGGATGCATCCATTGGAATTAAGATCGTTATTACACGTCACGTGAAAATTTTCGTTTCCTGCTGCATCTTTTATTTTTACCTGAAGGGGAGTCTGAGAAGAGACAGAAAAAATCACGAATAGAGATAAAAAAAATAAATATTTTTTCATATTGTACAGTTTGGGATTAATTGTTAATTAACCTAAATAAACAGTTATGGATAAGGTGTAGATAAATATAAAACATATTTAACACAAAATAACTAACATTAATAATTTATTTATATAAATTTAATATTAACGCAAACACTTAAAATTACATGTCTTTTTCGTGAAATAAATTAAAAAAATAAATAAAAATGATCAAAATCTATATTTTCAGTTTATTTTTTTGATTTATATTTAATTGACAGTCAATTTTTTAGCCTAAAGTATCACAGTACAGTTATCGGATCTCATTAAACGTATTTAACCTCAGTTAGGGATAAGGCTCTATAAAACGCGATGATAAACAAATATATTAATTACATAATTTTCAGATATTTGAGATAGACAAAGGCGTGAAAATAATCAGGGTAATATAAAATTCTTATGTAGCTGTGATAAAAGAAGTGGCACTGTTTGACATGAAAGTGTTTCAAAAAGCAGTATTTCTTTGTTTTCTTTGTGATAAAATAACATTGTTTTGAAAATCAATTATTTAAAACTTTTGATCCCAAACTCATGCTCTTACTAATAATCGTTCTATTATTCACTTTTTCATAAAAAGTCCTGATTTATTCTGACAGGAACATAAGGGATTTCGAAATTGCTTTAATCAGCTCTATTGATCCAATCTATAAATAAAAATATAACTCCTCAAAACATCATAAGCTTCTATTTTTCACTAATCCACTCTCTATTTTACAGCTGTTTAAACCTATGATAAAGGCAATAAAAAAGCTGCCTCAATTAAATTAAGGCAGCTTCGCTGTATTTTATCGTAGTATTTCTAACTTACAATATCTTCCTCTTCTTCTTCATCCTCATAATTATCATCTTCTTCATCCTCTTCAGTCTGACTGTAAATATCTGCATCTTCATCAGGTAACTGATCAGTGATCTGTTCAAAATTATCATCATCTTCAGCTCCCGGAACGTCAAGCCCGTAAGGCATTCCGTCATTTACATGGTTGGGATTAATAATTGGATTTCCATCTCCGTCCAAAGGGATATGTTCTTCCTTATTAAAAATATCCTCACCCGGATTATAATCCATTTCTTCTAATTTTCTTTCCTGCTCTTCAGTATTGTCTTCTGTAATCATAATAATATATTTTAGTGTTATGACCGATAAGACAAAAATGATTCCAACTTTTCCGGTTAGCTGTTATAAACTTCAGGATTTGCACAATCAGGCATTTTTTCACCTTTTGAAAAAGCGATGATGTTTTGGGCTGCTAATTGTGCCATTCCGTTTCTTGCTTCTACCGTCGCTGAACCGATGTGTGGTAATACACAGACATTGGAAAGGTTTAAAATAGGGTCAGTTTCTTCAATAGGTTCCGGATTGGTCACATCAAGACCTGCCCCCCATATTTTTTCAGAGATCAGCGCACTGTATAAATCTTTCTGATTGTGAAAACCACCCCTCGCTGTATTGATAAAGATAGCATTGGGTTTCATCTTTTCAAAAACTGACTGATTAAACAGTTCTGAATGTTTTTCTGTAAAATTAGCATGAATACTCAAAACATCAGACTGACTTACCAGTTCTTCAAATGAAACATATTTTGCTTCCAGTTCATTTTCCGCTTCTTCATTATGGCTTCTGTTATGATAGATAATTTTCATGTCAAAGGCTTTTTTACACTTTTCTGCCATTTCAAAACCAATCCTTCCCAATCCGAAAACACCTAATGTCTTTCCGTACAATTCCTGCCCTAATGCATGAAGCGGATCAAACTGTCCCCAGTCACCCTCTTTAACTTTCTGAAGGTAATATCCCGCTCTTCTGGAAACAGACTGCATCAGGAGAAATGCCACATCGGAGGTGGCCCTGCTCAGTACTTCAGGGGTGTTTCCTACCGGTATACTGCGCTTATTAGCCTCTTCGATATCGACCTGATCAAAACCGACAGAATACAGTGCGATCGCTTTTACATTCGGAAATTTTTCAAAAAATTCTCTGTCATATTTATTCTGTCCTACATTGAGGATTATATCTGCATCTTTGCAGTATCCCAGCCATTCTTCCTGGGTCAGTTCCGGATTTTCAGGTAAGGTAACTTCCAGTCCCGCCTCTTTCAGCATGGTTATTCCTACTTCCGGAATTCTTTTATTGATAAAAACTTTCATATGATTTGATTTAATGTATACTATTTTTAAATTAAAAAACCTCACTCTTGCTGAAAGTAAGGCTTGTTACAGGATTAACTGCTTCAATTTTTATTCCGAAAAATCATTCAGTCAGTACCTGCTTATTTTCCAGTATTTAAAATTTTATAATTAATAACATATCATACTGATTTCATATTTCATGAGCATGATCTGACGTTAGATATAATGAGGTATGATATCCTGATAAGATGTATGGTTACTGATTGGTATTGTTTAACATCGGTACAAATTTATAGGCCCCAAATTCTTCTTTCTCAATTTCTGTAAGCGAAATTTTGGTAAATCTGTATAAAACCTGCTCGTCTGTGGGACCCAAAGGAATAACCATTTTTCCACCCACTTTGAGCTGTTTTAATAATTCTGTCGGTAAAACTGCAGCACCGCAGGTAACAATAATCTTATCAAAAGGCGCAAAAGTGGGAAGTCCCGCAAAACCGTCACCGAAACTCTGAAACTTGGGATAAAGGTGAAGTTCCCTGAATTTCTTTTTGGAATAATCAAACAGATCCTTCTGCCTTTCGATGGTGTAGACCAAACCTTTCATGGCGAGTAAAACAGCCGTCTGATAGCCACAGCCTGTACCGATTTCCAAAACCTTTTCACCGGCCTTTAACTGCAGAAGTTCAGACTGTTCTGCAACAGTTGAGGGATGGGAAATCGTCTGATGTGCCAAAATAGGAAATGCACGGTCTTCATACGCAAAATCTTCAAAGATACTCTCAATAAACAGATGCCTCGGTACCTCATTCATGGCCGAAAGTACATTTTCGTCAGAAATGCCGATTTGCTGTCTTAGATAATTAATTAAATTCCGTCTCTTTCCTTTGTTTGCAAATGAATCATGCGTCATCAGATCGTATTTTTTGTTGAGCAGTTGCCAGTTTGGTACAAAAATACTAAAACAATCAATATAGGTCAACCTAAAACCTGTCATCTGTTTCCGAATACCTAAAATTACTATATTTACAAAAATTAAAATCTATGTTGAAAGCAGGTTTGGTAGGTGCCGGACATTTGGGTAAAATACATCTGAAACTTTTGAAACAGTCTGATAAATACGAGTTTATCGGTTTCCATGATAAGGATGCGGAGAATGGTAAAAAATTAGAAGCTGAATTCGGTTACAGATATTTCGAAAATCTTGAAGATCTGCTCAGCCAGATCGATATGCTTGATATCGTAACTCCGACATTATATCATTATGATTACGCACTGAAGGCAATCGAAAAGGGACTTCACTTTTTCATTGAAAAGCCGATCACCCAAACGCTTGAACAGGCTGAGGAAATTCTGCATCAATGCCGTGAATTCGGTATCAAAGCACAGGTGGGCCATGTTGAAAGATATAATCCTGCTTTTATAGGAGCGAAAGATTACATCCAGAACCCGATGTTTATAGAAATTCACCGTTTAGCAGAATTTAATCCGCGCGGAACTGATGTGTCTGTGGTTTTAGATCTGATGATCCACGATCTGGATATTTTACTGAGTGTTGTAAAATCCAAAGTAAAAAATATTCATGCAAGCGGTGTCTGTGTGGTGAGTAAAAGTCCGGACATTGCCAACGCAAGAATCGAATTTGAAAACGGATGTGTTGCGAATCTTACAACCTCCAGAATATCCATGAAAGCGATGAGAAAAAGCAGGTTTTTCCAGAAAGATGCCTATATATCGGTTGACTTCCTGGAGAAAAAAGCTGAAGTCATCCGTATGAAAGATGCTCCTGAAAATCCTACTCCATTTGATATGATTATTGAGAATGCTGAAGGTGAAAAAAATCAGATTTTATTTGAGTATCCGAATATCCAGCCTAATAATGCTATTCTCGATGAATTGAATTCTTTTGCAGATGCCATTCTGGAAGATAAAAATGTGGAAGTTTCTCTCGAAGACGGCACTGAAGCTTTAAAAGTGGCACTGGAAATAATGAAGCTGATCAGCTGAGCATGAAAAACAGCCTGTTTTTGATGTTGGTTCTATTTTTATTTTCATGTAATAAGAAGATGGAGAAAATGGTAATCTGTGAATCACAGAGAGAAAAAGCAAAAATAGACTTTAACCGAAAAAAATATATCTACTTCGAAACTGTCACCCTGAATGGTCAGGCTGGCAATCGAAAGAATTTTGCACAGGCTTTAAGAGAAAATAACATTGAGGTAATTTTTGACACTGTAATATCGGGAAGCTGCATTCCTTATTCAGAAACAGATCCTGATCACAAATATTGTTATAAGGAGATGATGAACAATAATCTCTATGCTCAATTCGGACATCGTTTTTTTGACAGCCTGCGGATACAGGCAAAATATAAATAATCCTGCCTAAAGGCAGACTGAATAAATTCCTCCGGACTGATCTGAGAGGAATTTTATTTTTATTCAGTAATTTTTGAATATATTTGCTTTTACTTAAAAAGTTCAATCCCTAAAATCCCCCTAATATTTAAAAAAGTTAAGCTATGAAAAGAAGCATTCTATTATCCGCTCTTTTATTGTCTCAATTTGGGACATCACAGTTACTGAAACGGGACGGTAAGAAAATAGTTAATGATCAAGGAGAAAACATTCAGTTAAGAGGCTTGGGCCTGGGAGGCTGGATGTTGCAGGAAGGCTATATGCTTAAAACAGCAGATTTCGCAGGCCCGCAGTTTAAAATAAAGGAAAAAATTGCAGAACTGGTGGGTGAAGATGGTATGAACCGGTTTTATAAATCCTATCTGAAGAACGGAATCACGAAGCAGGATATTGATTTTCTGGCAAAATCCGGATTTAATTCAGTCAGGCTTCCCATGCATTATAATCTGTACACTTTACCTGTGGAAAGGGAACCGGTAAAAGGTAAAAATACATGGTTGGAAGAAGGATTTACAATAACAGATAACCTTTTGCGGTGGTGTCGTGAAAATAAAATATATCTTATTCTGGATCTTCATGCAGCTCCCGGAGGACAGGGAAACGATGCCAATATCTCAGACAATGACAAATCTAAGCCTTCTCTTTGGGAAAGCGAAGAAAATAGGAAAAAGACTGTTGCACTATGGAAAAAACTGGCGGAAAGATATAAAGATGAATCCTGGATCGGAGGCTATGACCTTATTAATGAGCCCAATATTAATTTCACCGGAAAAAATCCAAACGGTACGGATGAAATGTCTAATGCACCCCTCTGGAAACTGCAGAAAGAGATCACAGAAGCCATCCGTACGGTTGATAAAAAACATCTCATCTTCCTTGAAGGCAACGGATGGGGAAATAATTACAATGGACTGATCCCGGTCTGGGACGAAAACATGGCATTCAGTTTTCATAAATACTGGAACAATAATGACGACGAGACCATAAAATCTGCTTTGGACCTGAGGGAAAAACACAATATGCCGATCTGGCTTGGAGAGACGGGAGAAAATTCTAATGTCTGGTTTACAGAACTGATACAGCTCTTAGATCATCACCATATCGGGTACGCATTCTGGCCAATGAAAAAAATTGATAATACGGCAGGAATTACAAATGTCAGGATCACTCCGGAATATCAGAAACTTCTAGACTACTGGCAAAACGGCGGGACAAAACCCTCAAAAGATTATGCACTAAAAGCACTGATGGATATCGCAGAAAACTATAAATTCAGCAATGTAGAAATCAAAAAAGATGTGATCGATGCCTTATTCAGACAGGTTAGCGATGATTCTTCCCTGCCTTTCAAAAGCCACAAGGCTCCGGGAAAAATCATGGCGACAAATTACGATCTGGGAAGGATGGGAACTGCTTACCAAGATCATGACTACATCAATCTATGGGTAAGTGATCCGGCAAAGAGATCAGAATGGAATTCCGGAAATCAGTTGAGAAACGACGGGGTTGATATTTATAAAACGAAAGACAATGTATATTATGTCGGAAAAACAGAAAGCGGGGAATGGCTTCAATACACCATTCAGTCAGAAACAGACAAAGCTTATACTTTTGAGATCAATTATGCAGCCACTGAGGACGCAAAAATCAGGATTGAAGATGCTGCAGGAAAGCCACTGGCAACAGTTTCATTACCCTCTACGAATGGAAAAGAAAACTGGAAAACTGCCTCTTCCAAAGGGATCCGACTCAAAAAAGGAGAAAACAAAATCAGGATCTATTTTGAAAATAACGGTATTAACCTGAATTATTTTGAACTGAAGTAAGAAAAAATCTTAAATTGCGAATCCCTTTTAGAATATAAGAGGGATTTGTTTTATCAACTTCTTTTTGCCTGTTAACGACTGATTATAAGCAGTTATTAATCCTGCCTGTCAACAGCATTACGGTTAAAAGAGATTAAAATCACCCTATGAAAAAAAGTATTTTGTTTTTTCTTTTGATTTCAATAGTCAGTTTTGGGCAAAAACCAACGCTGCATGACAAAATCAATGTGATTCTTCTGAACAGAAAAGCTACTGTAGGAGTTTCTGTTTCCGGCTTGGATAATGGCTTTACCTACAACAGGAATGCGGACAGAAAACTTCCTATGCAGAGTGTGTTTAAATTCCATATTGCAGCAGCAGTCCTGAATTTTGTGGATGAGGGGAAACTTTCATTAGATCAGAAAATACATCTTGACTCTTCAAATCTGTTGGAAAACACCTGGTCCCCTCTTCGTGATAAGTATCCGAATGGCGGTGTTGATGTTACCTTAAGTGAAATTCTTGAATTTACCGTTGCAAAAAGCGATAACAATGGCTGTGACATCATGCTGAAATTGATTGGCGGACCAAAAACGGTTCAGAAACTGATGGATGCCAAAGGAATTAAAGGTGTTCAGATCAAATACAATGAAGCGGAGATGCACAAAGACTGGAAAATACAGTATGAAAATTACAGCACCACCCAATCAGCAGTGAATGTTCTGAAAAAATTCTATGACAGAAAACTGATTTCTGAAAAATCAACTGACTATCTGATGAAGGTAATGCTTTCAACCTCTACCGGGAAAAACAAGTTGATTGAGCAGCTTCCTAAAAATACACCGGCAGCCAGAAAAACCGGTGCATCAGGAAAAAATAAAGACGGATTAACCGGTGCGGAAAACGAAATTGCAATCATTACTTTACCAAGCGGAAAGCATTATGCAATCGCAGTCTTTGTAAGCAATTCAACAGAATCTGATGCCGTGAACTGCAAAATGATATCAGACATTTCAAAGGCTGTCTGGGATAACTTTACCAAATAAATTATAAATCTTACTATTTAAAAAATTCAATGAAAAAAATAATATTGATACTTTCAATCATCAGCTTTACCTTTTTATCTGCACAGAAAAGTGAAAGTTTTTTGCGCCTGAGCTATAACAGTATGTGCTGCGGCACTCCTTCGACAGCCCCTGTAATGAATTATATCGAAACTTTCCAAAAAAACAGCAAAGGAAAAAAAATTGAAATTTTCAGACAGTCAGGCTTGGGAAGAGAGGGTGAGTTTGCTCTGTATATCGGAATTGATGCACTTTCAAAAAGCAAGCAAGGTAAGTTTATAAAAGGACTTGAAGCTACTATCACCTCTCAGAACAATTCCAGAAATCAAAACAGGGACGGAACTGTTTTTTTCAGCAGTACGGATGTTATAAAGAAAAAGGATTTGAGTCAGTTAAAGAATTTAATTATACATAAAAAAGAACAATTAAAATGATCAGAAACATTGTCGTAATCGGAGCCGGAACCATGGGAAATGGTATTGCACACACGTTTGCCCAGAGTGGTTTCAGTGTAAACCTGGTAGACGTTTCTCAGGATGCTTTAGACAGAGGATTAAAAACAATTACCACCAACCTGGACAGAATCATTACGAAAGGAAACCTTACAGAAGAGCAGAAGGCAGAAACTTTAGGAAATATCAAAACCTTCACTGAACTGAAAGATGCTGTGACAAATGCTGATTTAGTAGTGGAAGCTGCTACAGAAAATCAGGATCTTAAACTGAAAATCTTTGCCCAGATGGATGAGTTCGCTCCTGAAAACTGTATTCTGTCAACCAACACTTCATCGATTTCCATTACCAAAATTGCTGCTGCTACAAAGAGAGCTGACAAAGTAATCGGTATGCACTTTATGAATCCTGTTCCTATCATGAAACTGGTAGAAATCATCAAAGGGTATTCGACTTCCAAAGAAACTTTTGATGCAATCTATGAAATGAGCAAAAACTTAGGCAAGGTTCCTGTTGAAGTCAATGATTATCCCGGATTTGTAGCCAACAGAATTTTAATGCCGATGATTAATGAATCCATCGAGACTTTGTATAACGGCGTTGCCGGAGTAGAAGAAATAGACACGGTAATGAAGCTGGGAATGGCTCATCCGATGGGACCTCTTCAACTGGCGGATTTCATAGGTCTTGACGTCTGTTTAGCTATTTTAAATGTGATGTATGATGGTTTTAAAAATCCTAAATATGCTCCGAACCCTTTATTGGTGAACATGGTTATGGCAGGCAAACTGGGTGTAAAATCCGGGGAAGGTTTCTACGACTATTCTGAAAGCAAGAAAGCAGAAAAAGTAGCAAAAATGTTTTCAAAATAAAAATTGTGTACAGATGAATGATCAATGGTAGATCTGGAAGCACGCAAATTCATATCCGATAAGATTGACTGATGCAGCTACATGTACTACACTCACATTTCATATGAAAATAAAAGAGAAACACATTCAGATATCAATGGTCATCATTACTGTAGTGATGACCATTTTACGTTTTATGCTGAACGAGAAAGGCCGGGTCACTCCTGATTCTATCCGTTATATGCGGTTTGCAGATGCTTTACCAACGATTGACAATACCATTACTCCACTGGGATATCCGGCAAGTATAAAATTTTTCACCTTCTTCGCAATTGATGAATTCTGGAGCAGTAAACTCGTTGGAATCCTTTCGCTTCTGCTGATCATCTTCTTTGCCCGGAAAAAAGATTTTTATCTCAGAGAATCTATTGTAATCTGTTCGCTGTTAAGTTTTGTGAGTATATTTTCAGCAACCTTGAGTGAAGCCCTGATGTTGCCCTTTATCTTTATAATGATGTATGTGGCCCATGCTGTTATTCAGCAAAAATGGTCGCGTTCCAAAAGTATTGTATACCTTACCTTTTCCCTGATCTTACTTTTTAATATCAGGTACAGTGCGCTCTTTATCATTGGCGGAACAGGACTATTCGGATTGCTTTCCTTCAGGAAAAAGTATGCTGTTTCATTTGTTGTCTCAGCATTTCTGGCAGGTCTGTTTATTATACTCTATAAATTTTTATTTATCGATTATTTCAATGAAAATTATGTAAACCAATTTCTGGAAATGGGTTTAAAGCCTACCTCTAAGCTTTTACAGGAATTTTTAACCGGGGTGATTGTTTCCTTCAATCCTTTTATTCACATGCCTAACCCGAATGGAGGGATAATTAATTACGGAATCTACGGAATCGGTATTCTGAACCTGATTCTTCTGGTATTCTTATTCGTTAAAAACAAACTGACAGAAACTGAAAAATTTATGGTACTTATCGGGGTGTCCGGAATTCTATGTTCTTATTTTATACAGTATTTTTATGGAATTGATGCTTTGGATTACCGGCTGTTAGCCCCTTTCAGTTTTCCGATCTGGCTGGTTTATTTTAAAAAGCTTTTCGAAGCAGTCGGTGCAAAAACCTATGCAATGGGAGCATTAAGCCTTCTGACAGGATTTGTTTTTACGTGGCTTTCAAAAGGTTATTACCTTGAAAACAGAAAAGAGATTTCCCATTTTTTATATTCAGAACAACTGGAGAAAGTGCCCCTTCTGTTTTATATGGAAGATGTTGAAGATCTGGAAAAAGGCCAGATTGCTGAACTGATAAGTACAGTAAATCCCAACCTTAAATTTACGTTCAAAGCAGAAGACAGCCTGAAAAAGAACACGCTTACGCCCTATAAAGTTTTACAAAAAATTAAAATCCACAAGAACAAATACCAATAATTTTATATATCTTTGAGAAAGTTTAAACATTAAAAAAAATGAAATTACCAAAGTTTTTATTAGCAGACAATTCGGAATTTCCTGAAGATTTATTTGTAGTTCATACAGAATATCCAAGATTCATATTGAATGTTGAGGAAGAAGAAGTAGAATGGTTAGATGATCTGGAGGGAGACGATGAAGAGACGATGGCAGATGAGGCTACAAAAGTGGTAGAGGCTGCATTCAAATGGTGTGATGAGGAGTTGGCGAAATACGACGACGAAGAGGACGAAGAATAAGAATTTATAAGTCATAAAAAAGAGGAACTCAAATTTGAGTTCCTCTTTTATTTCTGGAAGTTCTTAATAAAAAATATTATTTCGTTTCTACTATTTTATCAGATCCTGCTTTGTTCCCAGTCCTGTGGATTGTGCTAAAATTTTTAGATTACTATCCACTAAAACCGTGTAAGGAATTGCGCTGTTCAGTTTAAGTCTAATCTGAAAGTTTTCATAAGCTGGTGTATCTTTATCTAAAATAAACTGCTTCCAATTCATTTGTTCTCTATTCACAGCATTTTTCCATGCATTTTTATCATCATCAACAGATATTGAAATAAATTCTATATTGGAATTTACTTTGCCATTCATTGTTTTTAATAGTGGAATTTCTTTTCTACAGGGTGCACACCAACTTGCCCAAAATATAATAAGATGTTTATCATAATTTTTATCTAAAATTTCAGATTTTTTTCCTTTCATATCTTCTAGTTGAGATAATGGAATCTTATCAGTACGAATTCTTTTTTGGTTGTAAGCCAAAAGATCTTTGTAAGATTTGCTGTCAGTAATTTCTCCCTTAAAAGATTTCAGGAAATTCACTACCTGTTCTGCTGAAAAATTATTTTTATTCCCAATTATTTGATATAATAAATGATACGAATAAGGATATTTATTAATCTTATCTTGTACAGTCTGGATCGTTTTATCATCTATTTTCTCAAACAAATCACCATCTGTATTGTAATATGCTTCTGTTTGTCTACCTGCCTTCACAGAAACACCAGAAACATCTTTTATATTATATGGTAACTCATAACCTTTTATTGGAAGATCTTCTTTAAATTTTCCTTTTAGAGAAACAACTGTATCAGAATAAAAAACATTTGTACTCCATCCTTGAGTACCCTTATAACTGGCATTGGTAGTAAAATTAAATAATCTTTTTATTCCACTTTTATCAATATGATATATTCCAATAATATTCGGTTCTTTATTTTCACTCCATTCATGTGATATTTTAAAGTTTCCATTATGTGTCATTGAACTGTCAATTTTATTGGACGGTCCTTCTTCCCACATGTACATAGTGCCATCGGGCAAATTAGGAATAGATCCATTTATAATGGTGGAATTTTTTTCATGACATGAAATCTGTAATAAAAAAAACAGTAAATTAAATAAGAATTTTTTTTGCATAATTAAAAAAACTATCATTAACTGATAGTTTATATTAAAAATTTATATTACTTAAGCTATGGTCAAACGTGCCCCCCCTTTATTGGAGGTTATTGGTGTTAGGCTTTGGACAAAGTTACACTATTGTGCCCCCTTAGTTGCAATTATAGCTAAGTCTCATTCTGTTTTATTAAATTTCAGTAACAGGAGATTATCCTGATACAATTCCAGTGTTGTTCCGGAAACCACATATTTGTTGACTTTACCCATCATTGTCATAAAATTCTGTTCTACGCTCATATTATCGCAAGCCATTTTGGTAGACCCTAACTGAGATGCAGTGAAAGTTCCTGACGACGCATCTGTAGAGAGCGTACCAAAGTAACTGTTGCAGCCTGCATTTCCGTTCACTCTGGTTCCTTCAATCTGTAAAGTAGGTGTTTTGCCTTTTACATTATCCGCTAAAGTCCATTTTGTATTTGAAATCGACGGTTGCGCCTTCCCTACTTTATTGGCTGATGAACTATTTGACATTGTTCCGCACGATGCCAGAACAGCAACCGTACACAAACTTAAAAAGATTTTTTTCATTTGGAAATATTTAATTTTTGAATATTCAAATGGAACTAAAGTTTCATTCTGTTTTGATTCAATCAAATTTACGGAAATAATGCTGTTTACAATTATTTTCAGAAACAAAAAAACGAACCGAAGTCCGTTTTTCTCTTTTATAATGGAGTGATAAAATTGTTATGACCTCAATTCAGCACTGAATTCTTTCTGAAAAGATTTGATCAGAGAATCCATTACCGCAGATATTTCTTTTTCTTCCAGTGTTTTTTCTTCGTTCAGCAATTCAAAACTCATTGCATATGATTTCTTTCCTTCCGGAAGATTCTTTCCTTCGTAGACATCAAATAAATTGATCGTTTTGATGAATGGTGATTTATTTTTCTTCGCGGTCTGATACAGTTCATGATAAGTGATATTTTTATCAATCAGCAAGGCCAGGTCTCTTCTGATCCTGTTGAATTTTGGAATATCATTAAATTTCAGTGTATTGCTAAAACGTAATTTCTGTGCAAGTTCCAATTCGATCTCAGCATAGAAACAGTCCTGTTCGATATCAAAATCCTTCAGCATTTTTGGAGCTACTTTTCCGATTCTCACCAATGTTTCCCCTTCTGATACGTATGCTAAAGCATCTGAAAATCTCTCATCAGAAAGTGCAACTTCACTGTAGCTGATCCCTAATTTTTCCAGAAGAACTTTTACAAAGGCTTTCAGGTTATAAAAATCCGTTGCAGATTTTGGCTGCAACCAGTTTTCAGCAGCATTTCTTCCACTGACTAAAATCGACAGCTGCTTTCTTTCTAAGTACTTCTCTTTTTTATGGTAGATCTTCCCAAATTCAAAGAACTTGATGTCCTGATTTTTTCTGTTGATGTTGTAGATGGCATTTTGCAGAAGTCCTTCGAGTAATGATTTTCTCATGAATGCAAGATCATTGCTTAAAGGATTTAAAAGCTTTACAGCATCTGTTTCGTCTTTTACGGAAGTTAACGAATTATTCATCACCTCATTAAAACCTAAACTCTGTAAAGTACGTGCCCAGCTGTTTTCCAGTTCGTCCTGATCTTTGGCATTCAGTTTTACAGGGGTAAATGAAATTTTTTGCGGAGCTTCAATCTTGTTATATCCGTAAATTCTCAAGATTTCCTCTATCACATCGATCTCCCTGGTCACATCTGCCCTGTATGCAGGAACGGAGATTTCAAAACCATTCTGGATCTCATTGAGAACCTGAATCTCAAGTGCCTTTAAAATTTCCCTTACTTTTTCCCTGTGAATCTTGGTCCCGAGAATCTGTTCGATTTTTGAGAATCTGATAATGACATAGCTGTCCTCAATTTTTTTAGGATAGGATTCGAGCAGGTCTCCGGTCAGTTTTCCTTCAGCCAGATCCTGAATCATTTTAATGGCATGAGTGATTGCTGTTCTCGTGATATTCGGATCTACCCCTCTCTCAAATCTGAACGAGGCATCGGTGTTTAATCCATGAGCTTTTGCAGCTTTTCTTACCGCTACAGGATTGAAATATGCACTTTCCAGGAAGATAGTTTTCGTTTCCCCGGAAACACCTGAATCCGCACCGCCGAAAACTCCTGCAATACACATCGGATGATCGTTTCCATCTTTTATGATGATCTCAGAACCATTTAAAGTTCTTTCTGCACCATCTAAAGTAGTAAATTTGGTGCCTTCTGCAACGGTTCCTACCCTCACTTTTTTACCTGCAATTTTATCTGCATCAAATGCGTGAAGCGGCTGACCGTAACCGTGAAGAATATAATTGGTAATATCTACAATATTATTGATCGGGCTCAGACCGATTGCTTTTAATCTGTCTTTTAACCAGGAAGGAGATTCTGATACTTTTACATTTTCAAGAACAGCTCCGATGTATCTAGGTACCAATTCTGCATCTTCTACCTCTAAGGTAAATCCGTGAGTCCCTTCACTGTTTAAGGCAACAGACGATATCTTTTCGAATTCACCTTTCTGTTGATTTGTGGAAAGGAATGCATACAGATCCCTTGCAACCCCATAATGGGACATGGCATCCGTTCTGTTTGGCGTCAAACCGATTTCGAAAACTTCATCACTGGTCAGTTCAAAATAATCTGAAAAACTTTTTCCGACTTCATATTTTGTTTCATCCAGAACCATGATTCCGCCGTGATCTTCACTTAAGCCCAATTCGTCTTCAGCACAGATCATCCCCTGTGAAACTTCTCCTCTTATTTTCGCTTCCTTGATTTCAAAAAAGTTGCCGGATTTATCGTAAATTTTGGTTCCGACTACCGCAACGGGTACCGTCTGCCCTTCTCCTACATTAGGAGCTCCGCAAACGATATTCAGAATCTTTCCGTTTCCAACATCTACTGTTGTTTTCTTTAATTTATCAGCATTAGGATGTTTTTCGCAGGTTAAGACTTTTCCTACGACCACCCCTTCCAGACTTCCTTTGATGCTTTCAAATTTTTCAATTCCTTCTACCTCAAGGCCGATATCTGTCAGGAACTCTCCTATTCTTTCAGATTTCAGTTCTGTTTTGATATAATCTTTCAGCCAGTTATTTGATATTTTCATCTGATAATTCTATTTTAAAAAAAGTACAGAAATAAACGTTTGTTTTCACCCTGTATATTTTGAAAATTTTACTTTAATTTTTCTACCTGCAAATGTCGTGTTTTTTTGAGAAACAGAGAAATTTTTAACCTTTCAACTCATCCCAAAAACAAAAAAAGAGGCTGAAAAATCCAACCTCTTTTAGTATCATTACATTTTACTGTTACAATCCGATTACAGGCATTGACAGCATTAAAATATTTTCATTTTCTTCAAGTCCGTCCAATGGCTCTATGATTCCCGGTCTGTTGGGTTGAGACATTTTCATAGTAATATCATCGGCTCCCAGGATACCCAGCATTTCTGTCAGGAATTTTGAGCTGAATCCGATGTTGATATCTTCACCGTTATAATCACAAGGAATTTGCATATCTGCTTTGTTTGCATATTCTGTATCTTCTGCATGAAGGTGAAGAATATTCGCAGATAATTTAAATCTTACCTGATTGGTGGACTTATTTGACATAATCGAAGCTCTTTTGATAGCCCCTAACAAAAGGTTTCTGTTAATGGTCAGAACATTCGGGTTTTCTTTAGGAATTACTGCTGTATAATTGGGATATTTACCATCGATCAACCGACATATCCACACATGTTTACCAAAAGTGAATTTCGCCATGTTCTCATTAAAGTCAATGGTAATGTCTTCGTTTGAACTTGCTAAAATATTTTTAAAAATATTCAGGGGTTTTTTAGGCATGATGAATTCCATAGGCTCTGCATTCATCAGATCTGTTCTTTTATAAACGACCAATCTGTGGGAATCTGTGGAAACAAAATTCGTTTCGTTTTCTCCGAACTGGAACAAAACTCCTGTCATAACAGGACGAAGTGAATCGTTACTGGTTGCGAACAGTGTATTGGTCAAAGCTTCAGATAAAACTCCTGCAGGCATCGTTACACTCTGTGCGGCATCGAATTCAGGAAGTTCAGGATAATCATCTGCATTGTCTAAGGCAACCGCAAAATTATCTTTCTCATCCAAAATCTCCAGCTGACTTCCGGTACCTTCGTCATTGTCTTTTACAACAAGCGTAAGCGGCTGTTCGCCATAAGTTTTGATAAAATCCTGAAAAATTTTGGCAGGAACCGCAAATTTACCCGCATCATCAGACTTTACATCCAATGAAGTCACCAAAGTTGTTTCGCCATCAGACGCTGTAATGGAAAGGTTATTTTCGTTTAACTCAAAAAAATAGTTTTCTAAAATCGGTCTCGACTGAGAGCTTGATATTACGCCACTTACAGTTTGCAATGCTTTCTGCAGTTCACCACTTGAAATAATAAATTTCATAGATTTAAAATAAGTTTTTACAAATATAACAAATAGAAGTAAGAATGAAAAAAATAATCGACACGAGTTTTAAACAAACATCACTCTTCCGTTTTCAGACCGGATATTATATTTAAATTTCTGTAGTCGTTGATTTTTGCATCAAAAATCTCTGTCGTGTAATAACTGATGTTCACTTTTTTATTGACCAGGGTATTGTATTCTTTAGGTAAATCGAGGTTTGAATCTATAGTTGACACCCAGTAAAATTTAGTTAGATTTTTATTCTCTCCGATAATATGGAAAACGACAAAGTTTTCTTTTTCGATTTTTTTTACGGTGCCACTGATCAGTAGCTGAGATTTTGTATTCTCTTTTTCTGTATCTTCCATAGTGGCCATTTCAAGAAAAATATCAGGACATTCAGCCAGCAGCCACTTTCCTATAATTTCTCCTGTTTTAGCTGAATCATCATTAATCACATCGATATTAAAATCTCTTTTAACTTCTTTGGCGTAGGGCTTTACAGAGGTAAGCATACAGACACCTAATTGAAGCTCCCTGTTTTTAGGACTGGGATTCTCACCTTTCACCTTTGTAAAACATTCACAGGTTGCCTTCGCAATCTTAGCAGTGTAATCCTGCGACCAGAAAAAATTGAAGATAAAAAGCAGAAGAACTGATATCGGTTTCGTCATAGTAATTATGAAATTTATCAAAGATAAATGAATTGTTAAAAAAATCGAGTACAAATATTATATTTGTAAAAAGTTTAATGCGCAAGCCTCCTATCCATAAAAGTTTCATCAATTCATTCCGGGGAATATGGATGATGCTGAAGTCTGAAAGAAATTTTCAGATCGAGGCTGCAGCTTTAATCATCAATATCTTCCTGATCTTCTATCTGAAACTTTCCGGGATTGATACCGTTTTGATCATAGCAGTTTCCCTGGCAGTTTTAAGTGCTGAGATTTTCAATACGGCAGTTGAAAAGATCTGTGATATCATTCATCCTGAATTTGACAAACGCATTGGTTTTATTAAAGATATTTCAGCAGGAGCAGTAATTTTAACTGCCATAGCTTCTGTAGTTGCCGGAATCTTTGTTTACTGGAAATATTTTTTCGTTTAAAATAGTATGGGTATACATTAATTAAACAGTAATTAAAATTTATTTTCCAACATAGACAAATCCTGTCTTTCCGGATTTAAAAACGGACTGAATTCTTTTATAATCATCTACCTCATAGGCATCAGCCTGAATGATTTCTTTCTCTGTCACTTCGAACAGGATTCCCTCAATTTCATCGCCGGTATTTCCGGAAAATATTAAAATCGGATGATATTTCCGGTTGCTTTTTCTCAATACTTCAGGATCAGTGATCTCCAACATCTGCAATTGATATCCTGTAAGAATATCTTTTGCCCCATGCAGAAGTCTGCCGAAAGTTTCGATCTGAACCTCCTCTTTCTGTAAGGTTCCATAAGAAAACAGGTATGGCATTATAAATGTTTTTCAATGATCTGAATGGCTGTTTCAGCCATCATTCCATATCCTTTTCCGTTCGGATGTACTCCGTCTGCAGAAAGTAAAATTTCTTTATCAGGTAAAAATACTGCATGAAAATCAATATACTTCAGGGAATTTTCTACTGCCAGATTTTTCAAAATTTGATTGTAAAGCAGCACATCCTTATTGGTTCTCACTTTTCCTGTTGCAGAAAGTTCACCATCGATTTTTTCAGAAACGGGAATAATGCTGATCAAATAAATTTCATCTGAAAATTCTTTTGCGATCCGAACTGCTTTTTCAACATTCGCTTTAAACAATTCCGGACCGACCATCTGCTTTCCGTCTTTGACGGCAAGATCATTGGCCCCGTACCCTAAAAAAACAATATTTCCCTCAGCAGAATTTCTTGCACTCATTTCATGTGAAATTCTTTTCAGCAAACCTTCAGTTGTTTCTCCACCGATACCGAGATTAAACAGGATGAGTTCATTGCTTCCTTCATTGTATTTCTGCAGGGCATATCTTTTCAGAATATCCACCCAGCCTCCGAATACACCATCATACTCTCCGTAGGTAATACTGTCTCCAAAGAATAATCCATACTTCATTTTTCTTTTATTTTTACTATTAATAATTCTGAACCGATAAAATAAGAGACTTGAAATGCGTCTAAAGTTTTAGATATAACACATTTCATACGAATGATTTTAACACAACTTCGTTTATGTTCATCCTAAAACCAATCTGATATTTTTGTGTGATTGTATAATTTCAATCAGGATTTCAAATAAGGTCTGTCCGTCTCCGTTATTCAGTTCATTCTGTTTTTGTTGCGCCAGAGTAACGTTAAAAGGTTTTCCCTGTCTGATTTTATTTTCATAGAATTCTTTAGTCCTATTCAAACCCAGATCTTCCCTGGATTTTTGAGAATCTTTCCATGTAACTTCAATTTCATCTCTGTTATCAAAGACTCCGAAACCTCCATACAGAATATCATCAAAACCGTCCAAAGTCCCGATCTTCCAATCGGCATCTTTCATGAATACCTGAGAAACTTCTTCGTAAAATCCCTGCAGATCAGAAAAACGGCTGCCATTGATGACAGCCGTTTTCCTGTTATATTTTTCTGAAATACCCAACTTTTTATTTTAAAGCGTTTGTTATCATTTGAAAGCCAAAGCCTATTTAAAATACTCCACTCCGTTTTTAAAAATGTTATGGTAATTCGCTGTCGGAATATTTTTCATCAAACCTTCTGCGAAACGTTCAGGGTGTCCCATTCTGCCGTATATTTTTCCACACGGACTGGTAATACCCTCGATTCCGAAAAGCGAGTTATTTGGGTTGAACGGCATTCCATGAGCAATGTTTCCTTCTAAGTCGAGGTATTGAGTCGCAATCTGTCCGTTTTCATACAATTTCTGGATTTCCTCCTCAGAAGCCATAAAACGTCCTTCACCATGAGAAATAGGAATGGTATATACCTGTCCTTTCATGCCTTTTAACCAAGGGGATTCATCATTCAGGACTTTCACACTGACCATTTGGGAAATGTGCCTTCTGATGGCGTTGTGTGCCAGTGTCGGAGAATTTTCATCTAAATCTTTGATTCTTCCGTAAGGTAACAGTCCTGATTTAACCAAAGCCTGAAAACCGTTACAGATACCGATGATCATCCCATCCCTGTCAAGCAGTTCGTGAACAGCATTTCTCATCTTTTCATTCTTAAGAACATTCACAATAAACTTAGCAGAACCATCCGGTTCGTCACCTGCGGAGAACCCTCCTGAAAACGCCAGAATCTGAGACTGTTTAATTTCTTCTACCCATGCGTCGATGCTCTCATCAAGCAACTGATGATTGATATTAATCAATGGTAAACTGCTTACAACCGCCCCTTCTTTTTGAAATGCATTCAGCGTATCATATTCGCAGTTTGTTCCAGGGAAAACCGGAGCAAAAACTCTTGGCTGAGCAATTCCGTGTTTTTTAATAATGATATTTCTTGGGTTGACGGAGTTTAATTTTTCATCCAGTTCAACCTGTATTTTTTCTTTTTCAACTGTTGGAAACAGATTTTCAAAAGTTCCGGTATTGGCTTCAAGCAGTTTTCCGATTTCAAAATCCAAGCTATTGATTTTCAAAACGTCTGAATTCTGAACTTCACCGATCAGTTGAAGATTCACAGAACTTAATTCCTCACTTGATTCAATGAGTAAACTTCCAATATTCTTAGCTAATAAAATACGGTTATCAGCAACAGTAATTTCAGCACCCAACCTGTTTCCAAAACTCATTTTTGCCAAAGCGACAGCGACTCCTCCTTCTTTTACAGTCTTCACCGAAACGATTTTCCCTGCTCTGATATTTTCAAAAATCAATTCAAAAATTGCTTTCAGATTTTCATAGTTCGGAAGTCCGTTTTCCTGAGGAATATGATTAAAGAAATAGAGTTTATTTCCTGCCTGTTTAAATTCAGGAGAGATGATGTTTTTCTTTTCTCCGTTAGCACATGCAAATGAAATTAAAGTAGGCGGAACATTCAGATCCTGGTAAGTTCCACTCATTGAATCTTTCCCACCGATCGCAGCTAAACCTAAGTTAATCTGCGCGTCATAAGCCCCTAAAAGAGAAGCCAGAGGTTTCCCCCATTTTTCAGGGTTCTGACCTAACTTTTCAAAATATTCCTGGAAACTCAGTCTGATATTTTTATAATCGCCACCCATGGCAGTGATTTTAGCCACACTTTCAACGACCGCGTAAGATGCGCCCAGTAATGAGTTTTGCTTTGATATTTCAGCATCAAATCCCCAACTCGCCAGAGAAACGGTTTCAATATTTTTCGCTCCTAAAACAGGTAATGTCTGAACACTTCCTTCCATTAAAGTCTGCTGGTATTTTCCTCCTAAAGGCATTGCAACCGTAGTGGCTCCGATGGACGAATCAAACATTTCCAGTAAGCCTTTCTGAGAAGCAACATTCTTATCTGCCAAAATCTTAAGGAAATTTTCTTCACTGAATAATTGGTTTTCTTCTTTTACTTCATTGAGATGCGTAATTTTAACCTCCTGACTTTTAGAACAGCCATTGGTATCTAAAAATGCTCTTGAAAGATCAACGATTTTTTCTCCTTTCCAGAACATCTGCATTCTTCCAGAATCGGTAACCTTCGCAACCTCAACAGCCACTATATTTTCAGCTTCACAGTATTTAATGAACTGCTCTTTATCTTTCGGCTCAACGACAACAGCCATTCTCTCCTGGGATTCAGAAATAGCCAGTTCAGTCCCGTTCAGACCTTCATATTTTAACGGTAAAACATCCAGATTAACTTCCAGGGAGTCCGCGATTTCACCGATGGCTACAGAAACTCCGCCTGCTCCGAAATCGTTTGATTTCTTAATCAGTCTTGTTACTTCAGGATTTCTGAATAATCTCTGGATCTTACGTTCTTCCACTGCATTTCCCTTCTGAACTTCCGAACTCATGGTATGAATAGATGTTTCATCCTGTTCTTTAGAACTTCCGCTAGCGCCACCAACACCGTCACGACCTGTTGCTCCTCCTAAAATGATGATGGAATCACCGGCTTCAGGTTTTTCACGTCGTACCCAATCCACAGGAACGGCACCAGTCACGAAACCAACCTCCATTCTTTTTGCTTTATAACCCTCATCGTAGATCTCGGAAACCATAGTCGTGGCAAGACCAATCTGATTGCCATAAGACGAATATCCGTTTGCAGCCTGCCTGGTGATTGTCTTCTGAGGTAATTTACCCGGTAAGGTTTTATCCACCGCTTCCAGAACATCCGCAGCACCTGTCAGTCTCATTGCCTGGAAAACAAAAGAACGTCCGGACAAAGGATCTCTGATGGCTCCGCCTAAACAGGTGGAAGCACCTCCGAACGGTTCGATTTCAGTCGGGTGATTGTGGGTTTCATTTTTGAACAACAGATACCAAGGCTCTTTTTTACCGTCATATTCCGCTTCGATCTGAATGGTACATGCATTGATCTCATCAGAAACCACAAGGTTTTCAAGCTTGCCGGTTTTATGGAAATATCTTCCACAGACGGTTGCCAGATCCATTAAAGAAATCGGTTTCAATTCACGTCCCAGGAATTTTCTTTTTTCAATATAATCACTGAAAATGGTTTCCAGTGTATGTTTAAACTGTCCTTCAAATTCAATATCTGACAATTCTGTTTCAAAGGTGGTATGACGGCAGTGGTCACTCCAATAAGTATCTAAGACTTTCAGTTCAGTCTCGGTAGGATTTCTCTGTTCCGATTTAAAATATTCCTGAATGAATTTCAAATCATCAAAACCTAAAGCAAAACCATGATTATTATAGAAATCTTCCAGTTGAGCCTCATCAGAACTGATGAAATTTTCGTGAATCAAAACCTTTGACGGAATTTCATCCGCAGGGATATTGGATACAGAAAGATCTTTTTCCTGAGACTCGACTTTATTGATCAGAAGATCTTTGATTTTAGCCAGATCAGCCTCAGAAACCCCTTCAAATTCAATCAGTTTTCCGCTTCTCACGGTAGACTTTTCGTTTTGGGTGAGTAAGGCAATACACTGCTGGGCAGAATCAGCACGCTGATCATACTGTCCAGGTAAAAATTCCATGGCGAAATAAATTCCTCCGGCAGGATTTTCTTCATGCAGAATATCAGTAACCGGATCTACAAAAGTACTGTTCACCACTTTTTCGAATTCCCCGGAATTCAGGTTAAAAATATCGTATACATTGTACACTTTTACATTTTTGACTGACGGTACAACTGCTTTTACCTCATCAAAAATCTTTGGACTTTCTACATCGAAAATACCTCTTTTTTCTACGAAAATTCTTTTGTTATTAGACATTAGATGTCAGATATTTAAATATTATTAGACTTTTATTTACTTAATTTATTCGGATAATCAGGATGCTCTTTCTGAAAATCGGATGCTGATTTCATTTCATCTTTCAGCCATTGGTCAAAAGGAACTTTCTGATCATCATAATCTATTACAGAAACGGTTTTACCGTCTTCTGAAACTAAAAATTTATAACGGTAGGTTGACCCTGCTTCAATTTTTCTGTAATCATAGGTGTTTACCTGGTAAAACGGAAAATTATTCTTGGGACTTTCTACAATTTCAAAATATAACTTCTTTTCATTCTCAGGCAGTTCTGTAAAATTATTGACATAGTACAACTCTGAAAGTATGTTATGCTGCTTTTCAAAAAACTGAAGAATCTTCTTCTCTTTTTGATTGTACCGGAATGGATACGGATAATGTTTCCCGTCTATTTCTACTGTATTTTCCGATTTTGCGACAGGCAGAACAACTTCACCCTTAAAGTTCATGACTCCCCACGTTCCTCCAACGATGGATTTGTGCTCATCTTCAGTTTTTTCCCAGTCACAGCCATTGCAAAAAGCAGCATATCCGAAATTAAAAGGTGATGCAAAATCAGACTGAGGTGTAATCACAACAGACCCGTTTCTGTCAACAAAACCAACCTTTCCGTTCTCGACGAATCTTCTCAGCCCTTCTGAGAAATAATCTGCCCCGTTGTCATATAAGAAAGGCCTGTACAGGAAATTCCCCTTTTTATCGTAGACATATCCCCATTCATTTTTCTGTGACTTCTCTCCTTTTTTGTAACCGTCAAAATAAATGGTTTCCCCTTTCACGAGTTCACCGTCTTCAATGTCTGAGAAAATTTTGAACTGTGCGGGAACGATGATTTTTCCATTCTGATTTTTCACTCCGACCAGAGAATCTTTTGATATAAAATACTTTAAAACTTCCTTTTGCTGTGAAAAAGAAATCATGGGTATCAATAAAGATGCTAAAAGTATTTTTTTCATGAACTGATTATTTGATCAATCGCTGTTACTCGTTTTTATTCAGGTCTGCCTTCCTGTGCGAATTTACAATAATATAATATTTTTTAGAAACATCATAATCGATTGAGTTGCTTAATTTCCAGTTGTGATAGCCTGTATAATCGAATTGATGATTTTCAGGCGGACTTAACAGATAATGATACTGTTCCATTAAAAATTCGTCTGTAAAACCATCATTCCGAAGTTTTGTAAAAAAATGGATCAGTTTGTCTGCATGAGCGTTACCTTTTTTAATCGGTCCTGGATTTTTTTCTGTTGTATAATCTAAAAACCCATTAATCCCTGCGATCTGGAAATCTAAAAGAATTCCTGGAATTCCTGAAGATCTTTCATATTTATCCACATTTTCATAGATCCACTTCATCTTATTCGTAGCACTGCTCATTGTAATTCTTAGCAGAGCAGTATCACGGGCTGCGATGGGTGCGTAAAAAATCCTGGAATATCTTGTCAAAGGATTTTTTTCTACAATCCCTGATGGCTTCATATTGCTCAAAAACCTTTCGTGGATTTTATTCAAAGCTACAGTATCATTTCCTTTTTGACTGATTTCAGAAACAAAAACCCAAAATCCGGCATCATAAACCCTAACATTGATCAATCTGTCAAGATGACTGAAACAGGTACTGATTCCATGAAGTTTAAAATTTCCCTCTTTATATACGATTGATTTACTTACTTTCTCATTTTCTTTGGGAGTATATCTCCTTTGATTGAGTTCTTTCTGATAATGATTTAAAAGCCGCTCCTTATTGAGTAATGCCGGAATAATCTGAAACTTAAACAGAATATCTTTATTCTTGTCCTGATATTCAGCAGCAAACACGCTGTCATTTTTAGAATGGGTGAGTAAAGCTATTCTGGAAAACCCCTCCACATTCAGCGGAGCAGTCATTCCTGAAACTGTATGGGTGAAATCTGTATCGGATTTGATTTTCTTATTCGGTTTTAAATCCTGTGAAAATACAATCACAGGAGTCAGTATAAGAATAAGGAATAAATCGAACTTCATATTAATTCAAAAAAAAATGCAGCCGAAAAGACTGCAAATTATTTATACTCTCAAATCAGCCTCTAAACCTATCAGGTCCCGGTTCTCATCAAGAATCGGCTGAACTTCATTAGCAATGAATTCTTCCGTCTGAACCGGAGCAAAACCGATGAAATTTTTAGGATCTAAAACTTCTTTTAATTTTGATTTATCCAGTTTCAGAGAATGATCATTCAGGATTCTTTCGATCAGATCGTTTTCTTTACCTTCTTCTTTTACCTGTTTAGAAGCTTCCATAGAATGAAGCCTGATCACTTCGTGGATCTCCTGACGGTCTCCACCGGCCTTTACTTCCTCCATGATAATATATTCGGTCGCCATAAAAGGAAGTTCTTCCATAATATGCTTATTAATCCTGTTGGGATACACCACGATGCCGTTCATAATATTATTCCAGATTAACAGGATCGCATCCACTGCCAAAAATGCCTGTGGGATCGTCAATCTTTTATTGGCTGAATCATCCAGTGTTCTTTCAAACCATTGGGTAGAGGCTACCATGGCAGAACTTGTTGTCAGAGACATCACATATTTGGCTAATGCTCCGATTCTTTCACTTCTCATCGGATTACGCTTGTATGCCATTGCAGAAGAACCGATCTGGTTTTTCTCAAACGGTTCTTCAACCTCCTTGAGATTTTGAAGTAAACGTAAATCATTGGTGAATTTATGTGCTGACTGTGCGATATTCCCTAATAATGCAACTACTTTAGCATCAATTTTTCTGTCATACGTTTGTCCTGAAACTCCGAAAACTTTCTCAAAACCAAATCTTTTTGAAAGTTCCTTATCCAGATGTTTTACTTTGGAATAATCCCCATCGAAAAGCTCAAGGAAACTTGCTGCCGTCCCTGTAGTTCCTTTTACTCCTCTGAAACGTAAGGTTTCAAGGAAGAAATCAAGTTCTTCGATATCCAGAACCAGACTTTGCAGCCAAAGTGTTGCTCTTTTCCCGACTGTTGTCAGCTGAGCAGGTTGGAAATGGGTAAAACCTAATGTCGGTAAGTCCTTATACTGAATAGAAAAATCCGCAAGATTTTTCATAACGTTAACCAACTTTTTCTTTAAGATTAAAAGTCCATCACGGATCTGAATGAGATCTGTGTTATCTCCTACGAAAGCCGAAGTTGCCCCTAAGTGAATGATCCCCTTTGCTGATGGCGCTACATCTCCATACGTATGAACATGAGCCATTACATCATGACGGAATTTTTTCTCATACTCAGCCGCTTTGTCATAGTCGATATTTTCAACATTAGCTTTCAGCTCTGCGATCTGCTCCTCTGTAATTTCCAGACCAAGGTCTTTTTCAATTTCAGCCAAAGCGATCCAAAGCTTTCTCCAGGTACGGAATTTATTGTTATGAGAAAAGTTAAATAACATTTCTTCACTCGAGTAACGCTCTTCCAATGGATTTTTGTAGGAATTCATTCTTTCTTTTACTTTTAGATGCACAAAAATACGGATTTTGGTTGAGAGATGAAAATTGTAAAGAAGGTTTAGATCAGGAAAAAGTGCATGGGTAATCTACTTTTATTTGTAAGAATAGGTAAGCTTTACTCAACCAGAAGAATCTGTTATCGTTAGCAATACTTTCAGTCATATTAAGATTACCGCAACGGTTGTCATTCTGAAAGAATATTAACATGGATTTTTAAAGCGATGATTCAAAGGTTGCCCGTAGTTCACGGGTTCTCGATACATTTTTCTCCGCTGCGCTGCGAAAAACACTCGAACTGACGGAGCTATTATCCTAGCAATACTTTCAGTTCTATTAAAACAACTGCAACGTTTGTCATTCTGAAAGAATCTCAACATAAATTTTTAACGCTACGATCGCAAAGTTTTTTTTATAATCCTGAAGATATTTTTCGGTCGCAAGGGCGTTTTACTCAGTAACAGCTCGTTTCTTTAATTATTTAAAATTTAATGCAAGGCAAAACAAAGTTTATTGAACAGCTTTGTGCTTTTAAGATAAACAAAGCCGTAAACTTATCAGTGAAAAACAAAGATTCTGACGTCCATTCGAGTAGGTTTTGAAAAAACCGTATCGAGAATTTGATGATTCAAAGGCTGCCCGTGGTTCACGGGTTCTCGATACATTTTTCTCCGCTTTGCTGTGATAAATACTCGAACTGACGGAACTATTATCCCAGCAATACTTTCAGTTCTATTAAAACAACTGCAACGTCTGTCATTCTGAAAGAATATTAACATTGATTTTTAAAGCGATGATTCAAAGGCTGCCCGTAGTTCACGGGTTCTCGATACATTTTTCTCCGCTTCGCTGCAAAAAACACTCGAACTGACGGAGCTATTATCGTAGCAATACTTTCACTTCTATTAAAATTACCACAACGTTTGTCATTCTGAAAGAATCTCAACATAGATTTTTAACGCTATAATTCAAAGACTGCCCGTAGTTCACGGGTTCTCGATACATTTTTCTCCGCTGCGCTGCGAAAAACACTCGAACTGACGGAGCTACTTTGGTTGTACACTTAAGGCTTTTGACAGGGTAGTTTTACATCCAACAAAAGGTTTAAGTTGATCATTTTGCAGAATTGATCAACAATTTGTATTTGATTTTTCATGAATGAAAGACAGAGCTCTTCAGTATGATCTTCATTCCGGAAATTGCAGGCGTGAATGATTTGCCATAAATTTGCTGCTTCCTTTTAAAACATTAAGAAAAACAGGCAATATGATGGAACTTAAGATCAAAAAAAACATTCAGAAAGAAGAGGATCAAAATCTTTCTTTCCGTGTTTTTGATTTATCTGCAGAAAATCTTGAAAGTTATATACAACCTCATAAAAAGAATCATTTTTTTATTCTCCTCATTGAGAACGGAAGTCTGAATCTTCAGATTGAGGATAGAATACATTCCCTGAAAACAGGAAAAATTTCTGTTGTATTTCCCGGGCAGATTCATTTTGTATCAAAATTAAGTGATGGCCTGAAAGGGAAAATAATCCTGTTTGAAGAAATACTGTTCTGTTCGGATATTCTGAAAAACGAATTGAGTACGTATAACGTAAACCTTTCTACCCAACTGAACTGTACTATTCTGTCGCCTGAAGATTTTGGACAGAGCTTACACACTATCGAAATCATCCAGAGAATTTATCAAAAACCCAGCCTGATCAAAAAAGAACAGGCAAGGTTCCATATAAAAATCTTCCTGTTGGGACTGATAGAATCCGTTCACGGACTTCATCCTGTCCTGTATAAAGACACCGCAGACAAACCTGTGTATGTCCGGTTTAAAAAATTACTGAATGAGCACTACAAACAGCAGCGTACTGTTCAGTATTACGCAGAAGAATTGGCGATTACTCCCAAAAAGCTGAATTCCATTACAAAAAAGCATTGTGGAGAAACGGCAATTCAGGCGATTCATAATAGAATTCTCATAGAAATCAAACGTCAGCTGCTGTTTTCAGATCTCAGCCATAAAGAAATTGCTTTTGACCTGGGCTTCAACTCTCCGTCGGCACTCAATAAGTTTGTGAAGGCAAAACTGAAAGAGACCCCTACCGAACTTCAGCATGAGTTGGCGCAAATGTATAACGGATAGTCTTATTTGTATAACATTATCACTTTTGTCTCTTTTAATTTTGCATCATTAATTAAAAAAGAAAAAATGAGCAAATTATTTATTGCAGGAGAAGTTTTCCATGGTGCGGGAAGTCTTGAAGAATTAAAAAATATCAGCGGTAAAAAAGCTGTCATTGTAACGGGCGGAAGCTCGATGAGAAAAAGCGGAACACTGGATAAAGCAGTTGCTTATCTTAAAGAAGCCGGAATAGAAACCCAAATCTTCGAAGGGGTGGAAGAAGATCCTTCATCTGCCACCTGTATGAAAGGGGCTGAAGTAATCCAGAATTTTCAACCGGACTGGATCATCGGACTGGGAGGTTGCTCTGCAATCGATGCGGCAAAAATCATGTGGGTATTTTATGAGTATCCTGATGCTGATTTTGAGGCAATGATCAAACCTTTTACAGTCCCTGTTTTAAGGAATAAAGCGAAATTCATTGCAATTCCGTCTACAAGCGGAACCGGAACTGAAACTACAGGCCTTGCTGTAATTACAGACCGTGAAAAAGGAGTAAAATATCCAATTGTCTCTTACGAATTAACTCCTGATGTTGCTATTATAGACGGCGAAATCTGTGCTTCGATGCCGGCTCACGTGACAGCAAACACAGGTCTTGATGTTTTGACACACTGCGTTGAGGCGTATGTTTCAAATATTGATAACAATATCGCTGATGCACTTTCTAAAGGAGGACTGACATTGGTTTTTGACAATCTGAAGGAAGTGGTAAAAAATCCGGATAATATCAATGCCCGTCAGAATATGCATGATGCTTCTTTTATGGGAGGCCTTGCATTTAATAATGCCTGGTTAGGAATCGTTCACTCTCTGTCTCACCAGGTTGGTGCGCTGTATGGGATTCCACACGGAGCATCGAATGCTATTTTTTTACCGAATGTAATCCGTTTTAATGCTCAGGCAACGCAACGTTATCCTGATTTGGCGAAAGTAATCGGAAAAGAAACGGCAGAAGAATTAGCGCAGGCGGTCGAAACCCTTCGTTCAGAAATCAATAACCAGTCAGCGATCAGAGAATTCGGAATTTCAAGAGAAGACTGGGATAAAAATCTGGATTATATTGCCAATAATGCTTTGGTAGATCCGTGTACAGGATTCAATCCAAGAGTTCCCACACTGGATGAACTGAAAGCTATTTACAATGCATGTTATGAAGGAGTAGTTTATAAAGAGGAAGTTGTTGCATCATAACATTGTCTATAGAATACGTTAATCTGATTCAAAAAAATCAAATTAACCGATAAAAACAGGAAGTCGGAATGGCTTCCTGTTTCTGTTTTCTAGTGATAAATGGTAACGTTGTTTTTTTTCAGCTGATACCCTGATTTTTTATAAGGAACTAAAATATAGTCTGCTTTTTTCCAGGCTTTTCCTTTTCCGAGTCTTGTTAAAATTAAACTTCCGGTATTTTGTCCGGGAAGAAAAACTTCTGCTTTTTTCATGTCACTACTGAAAACTACCGCCGTTAATGAAGTTGAACTTCCTACAGGTTTCACCTCCGTCAGCTTTATTTTCTGTTCAAAAATTCTTATACAGTCTTTTTTAATCTGTGAATAGGTGTAACCTGCGGAGCCTTTACAGCCATGACTGTCCTGATCTCCTCCTGCAACCGGAGTTTTCTGTTGGGCACCTGCAAATGAGGCAGTGAACAGTGCGCTGAACAAAATTATTCTTTTCATGTTTTTAATGATTATTTTTTAATTGGTCGTTAATACCACAAAATGTATTCGGTTTTTCTTATTCTAACCTGAGTTCGGGATAAACAATTTTTATATAATTGATTTTCAAAACAATGCTATTTTATCGCAAAGAAAAAACAAAGAAATTCTACTTTTTGAAACGCTTTTAAGTTAAACAATGCCACTTCGTTTATCAAAGCAATACAAGAATTTTGTATTACCTTGATAAGTTTCACGCCTTTGTATATCCTAAATCTTAGAAAATCACGTAATTACTATTTTTGTTTAGCTTTGCGTTTTATAGAGCCTTATCCCGAACTAAGGTTATTCTAAGATACAAAAAAAGCCACTCAGGATTGAGCGGCTTCTTATTATTATTTTGTCCAGTTAATTTTAGAATGTTTTACCTCTTCGGAACTGGTTCCGATCATGATATCAAATTCTCCTGCTTCCCAGTCATATTTTAGGTCTCCGTTGTAGAATTTTAGGTTTTCCGGAGTAATGTTGAAAGTAATCTTTTTAGATTCTCCTTTTTTCAGCATTACTTTCTGGAATCCTTTTAATTCTTTTACCGGTCTGGTGATCGTTCCTACCAAATCTCTGATATACAGCTGAACAACTTCTGCCCCGTCGTAATTTCCTGAGTTGGTTACGGTAACCGAAGCCTGAACTGTCTGATTTCCTTTCGGATTGGCATTGGAAACCGTTATATCGGAATAATTGAATTTTGTGTAACTCAAGCCATATCCGAAAGGATACAACGGCGTGTTACATTCATCCATATAGTTGGAACGGAATCTCTGGTATTCACATTTATCCACCAGTTTCTGATCTAACGGGCGGCCTGTATTTTTAGCATTATAATAAATAGGAACCTGCCCTAAACTTCTTGGAAATGTCATCGGCAGTTTTCCTGAAGGATTCACCTTTCCGAAAAGGACATCAGCAATAGCGCTGCCAGCTTCGGAACCCGGGAACCAGGCATTCAGAATCGCATCCGGAGTATCTTTAACATTTGTCAGAGCTAACGGACGGCCTGTGAAAAGCACCATTGCGATTGGCTTTCCTGTTTTTTTCAGTTCGTTTAACAGATCTACCTGAGACTGAGGAATGGTAATTTCAGTTCTTGAAGAAGATTCACCACTCATTTCCGCTGATTCTCCGATTGCCAAGACAATGACATCAGCTTTACTGGCAATATCAACCGCTTCTTTCAGCAATGCTTCTTTTGAGCGTTCGTCACGATCTGTTTTCTTCCCGTGAGCGGCATAAATCTCTTCTAATTTAGCATCATAATCAATGTTGGCACCTTTAGCAGAAAGAAATTTTACTTCTTTACCGTAATTAGCCTGAAGACCCTGCATCAGGTTAACAGAAGCAGCATGCTTTGTCGCGACACTCCAGGTTCCGGCCATATTCATTGAGTTGTTGACCAAGGGTCCGATTACCGCAACGGTTCCTGATTTTTTCAGTGGCAATACCTGGTTTTCATTCTTCATCAGAACCATTGACTGTGCTGCTGCGCTTCTTGCAATGTTACGGTTTTCCATGCTGTACACCTCTTTTGCCGCCAGTTTGGCATCTCCGTGCTTATAAGGATTATCAAACAGGCCCAGATCATATTTCGATTCAAGGATTCTTCTTGCCGCCATATCGATTTCAGCCTGTGTTACTTTGCCTTCAGACAGAGATTTTTTTAATGTGGTTAAAAAACCTTCTCCTACCATATCCATGTCAACCCCTGCTTTTAATGCTAAGGCAGAAACCTGCTGCAGATCTCCCATTCCATGGTCAACCATTTCGTTGATTCCTGTGTAATCTGTTACCACAAAGCCTTTGAATTTCCACTGGTTTCTGAGAACTTCAGTCTGCAGCCATCTGTTTCCGGTTGCGGGAACTCCGTCCACTTCATTAAAAGAAGCCATTACAGAGGCAACCCCGGCATCTACTGCCGCTTTATAGGGCGGAAAGTATTCATTGAACATTCTCACGTGGCTCATATCTACCGTGTTGTAATCTCTACCCGCTTCACCCGCTCCGTACAGAGCAAAATGTTTTACACAGGCTAAAATATTCGTGCCGTTGGCCAAGTCTTTCCCCTGGTAACCGTACACCATGTTTTTGGCAATTTCGCTTCCTAAATACGGGTCTTCCCCTGAACCTTCAGAAACTCTTCCCCATCTCGGTTCACGGGAAATGTCCACCATTGGTGAGAACGTCCAGTTGATCCCATCTGCCGCAGCTTCTTTCGCAGCGACTCTTGCTGACTGCTGTACCAGATTCATATCCCATGAAGCTGCGAGTCCTAACGGGATCGGGAAGGTAGTTTCATACCCGTGAATAACGTCCATTCCAAAAATCATTGGAATTTTGAGACGGCTGTTTTCAACGGCTACTTTTTGAACTGCTTTGATTTTATCTGCTCCTTTGATATTGAAAAGTCCGCCTACTAATCCCTGCTCTACTTTTTTTCCGATATCCGAACTTTTGGCAAGACCTGTCGTAAAATCTCCCGAACTTGGTAAATTGAGCTGTCCGATTTTTTCATCTAATGTCATTTTAGCCAAAAGCGCATCCACAAATGCTTTTTTCTTTGCCTGATACTGTGCAGTCTGGTAAGACTGAACTGGTTTTGTTACCATTTCCTGCGCCGAAAACATAGGTGCCAATGCTAAGGTGGCGATTACAATTAACTTTTTCATAAATCTATCTTCGTTATAAATTATAGTTCTGTTTTTGTTTTAATTTCTGGTTGGTTAAACGCAAAAACGCTTCACCGGGTAAAGATTTTAAGCCTTACTTTTTTAATGATAATTTTGTTATAAACGCAGGTTCGCTAATTTTTTACACTTGCTGCAGGTCTTTTTGTCTGCAAGTCATTCGCTCAGCAATTGACAGTTTACTTTCAAAATTTACTCATATCATTAAATTTAACAGTTATTTCTCTTTCCTTTTTGACAGCATCCATCCGTACAATGCGGGATTTGAATAGGTTGAATCCCACGAATTATGGTTGTCATTAGGAAAAATTGTTAATTCTGCACTTGGGTTAACGGGGTGTAAGTATTGGTAAAAATTCAGTGCGTTTTCAGGTAAAACAACATCATCCATTCCGCCATGAAAAATTTTCATGTTTAAATTCCTGTATTGATCGATGTTTGCATACATCACCCGGTCTGTCGGTGCACAAACTGAAACTACAGCAGCAAACATTTCCGGATGTTCCATTGCCAATTTGAGCGTTCCCCAACCTCCCATTGAAAGTCCTGTGAGGTAAATTCTGGAAGCATCGATTTTGTATTTTTTCTGAATTTCTTTAATTAAATTATATACGGTTACGGTATCCCACCAAGTATTTTCAGGGCATTGCGGCGCCAAAATCGCAACAGGTTCCTTGATCAGGTTTTTATACGTGAACGGGCTGTGTGCTTTTACGATCTCCAGATTTGTTCCTCTTTCTCCCGAACCGTGAAGAAATACGATCAGAGGGACATCTCCCTTTACTTTTTGAGGATAATCAAGAATATAGGTAATTTTTTCCTGTTTCGTAATCTCTTTATTTAATTCACCTTTAATTTCCTGCGCATTTAAACTTAGAGAAAATGGGAGAAGTAAAATAGGGAGGCAGTTTAGTTTTAATTTCATGATGAGAATTTTTAAGTTTTGGCTAAAACCAAATTAATGAATTCCTTTTTAATTAAACGGGTTAAAATCCGTTTCTGTTAATTATTCTGTAAGCCTGACTGTTGTTGATTAGCTCATTAGCCGCGATTGCAACGGCATCCTTTTTTGTTGCGGCCGGATCCCGAATTTTCGGGAGGAGGCCGTAATAAAAAAGATACAGTGGAAAGCGGGATTAAGCTCCTAAAAAATACTATTTAATATTATATTTTTCAGATTTGAAGCTTAATTTCTTTAATCCCTGCTTGATTTCAGGAGCATTCATAAATAATTTCCATAAAAATCCGGTACGGTAATTTTCAATCATCGGAGCAATTGTTCCCTGATCGATCGCTAAATACCTGGGTGTTGTCCAATTGTCATAATTGATCGATGTTGCATCGTAAGGCCCTGCAGAACCAATAAATTCAGGTTTTTGAGTATATATAAACCTTAAGAAATCCATTGATTCTTTTGGTGAATAAGGGAAGCTGCTCAAAGCCGCTGTCGGAGTGATTACCCCATGATCATTTTGTGGAAAATGCGCATCGTAGCCAACACTTCCATCTTTATTTCTTGAATAACCTGCGGTCAATCCCCAATAATTTGGCCCGTAACCTTTCCACTGTTTAGGGTTTTCAACACAATATCTGTAATCGATCAGCACCTGATTTTTATTCAAATCAAAATAATTTTTGATGAATTTATCTGATAAGTTAGTTGGGTCCAAACCAATATACGAGTAGTGTGCCCAAAATAGGGGTCCGCCATATTCTTCTGCTCCATTGTGCTTTACGTACATGGGAAGCCCATATTTTTCCTTATCTGACAGGTAAGTTCCGTTTCTGGTCCAGCCTTTATAATAGGTTTCTGCATCAATCGAATAAGTTGGAGAAGATGCTGCCAAGATATAGGTAATCAGGCACTCATTATATCCCTGAAGCGGAAAGTTCATCTCCCACTGATAATCGGGAGACCAGTGCCAGTATAATACTTTCTCACCCCCTTTTGTATACCAGTTCCACTGGATACCTTTCCACAGTTCATCACATTTTTCAGCCAGCGCTTTTTCTTCGGGATTTCCGTTTTTGAAATATTCACGAACCTGAATGATTCCAGTTGTGAGAAAAGCGGTTTCCACCAAATCTCCACCGTTATCCTTTTTACCGAAAGGAACGGTTTTACCGGTTTCTCCATTGATCCAGTGTGACCAGGCACCCTTGTGACGGTCCGCCTTCGCAAGGAAATCCATTATTACAGTCAGTCTTTTTACGGCTTCCTTTCTGGGTATAAAGCCTCTTTCAACTCCAACAAGGATAGTGGCTAATCCGAATCCGGAACCACCTGTGGTAATGACATGCTTATCATCATCCGGATAAATGTCATCTTCATGGTAACGCTCTCTTCCCAACATCGAATTGGGTTCTGCATACTCCCAAAAATATTTTAAAGCATCTTTCTGAACTTTATCCATCAACTGCTCATCTGAAAGAGCGTGGCTGAGGGATTTGCCTGGCGAAATTTTGCTGGCTGTGCAGGAAAATACACTTGCAGAAATTACTAATATTGTTACAATACCTACCTTCATGAGTCACAATTTAAAAATAAAAAAAATGGTAAAAAAATAACCAAAGTTAAACTTTGGTTATTTTTTTATTTAAAATCTTTAGTAACCAGGGTTTTGGACAAATAGTCCATTACTTTGATTCATTGCATCCAAGGGAATAGGGAATAACTCATTTTTCCCTGCTGTAAATCCTTTAGATCCTAAAAATGTAGCTGCCTGTCCTGTTCTTACCAAATCCGGGAACCTGTCATTTTCCATCGCTAATTCTACTCTTCTTTCCTGCCAGATAGCATTTCTAAGAGCAGTCTGACCAGTTGCTGTGGTATTAGCAAGCTGAGCTCTTGTTCTTACTTTATTAATATTTGCAACTGCAACAGCAGTATTTCCTAATTCATTAGCTGCTTCTGCATTGATTAAAAGAATATCAGCAAATCTCAAAATTCTTAGATTTTGTATAGAGCCATAACCACAGGCACTGTTATTCAGAGACGATGGTACATAAACTTTCTGGTTCCACATATTACCAGCATTAGGATCTCCTTTTTTGATTAAATCGCCCTCAATCGTAGTTTCACCTTCTCTCAAAATAGTCAGTTCTTTTCTGATATCACCTGGCTCAAATGCATTTTCCAAAGCTGTAGTAGGGGTGAAAAAGCCCCATCCAAATTGATTCCTAACTCCCTGAACTTCTGAGTATTGACTACCTCCAAATCCTGCAATACAGTCGCAGTTCACTTCAAAAACAGATTCAGTACCGAATTCTCCAGCGGGTCTGAATAAATGATTGAAGTCAGGATCTAAAGAATATCCTAATGAAATAACCTGACTTGAAGTATCATACGCTTTCTGGTAATCTTTCATATAAAGATATACTTTAGAAAGTAATCCGAGAGCACCACCTTTTGTTACTCTTCCACGATCTGTAGCAGCATATGTCTGAGGTAAAACGGCAGAAGCTGCAAGTAAATCTGATACGATAAAATTGTAAACTTCTTCTTTAGAGTTTCTTGCTTTCAAATAATTCCCGTCTGCGGGTAAACCGTCATAAATCGGAACACCTCCATAAATTCTTACTAAATTGAAATAGAAATATGCTCTTAACATTCTGGCTTCTGCAACCAATCTGTTTTTAAGAGTGCCATCCATTTCGATTTTTGGAACATTTGTAATTACCTGATTAGCCCTGTTAACAGCTTGCCACTGTCCGATCCAATATCCTCTTATTCCTTCATCCCCTACTGTAAAAGAAAAACTATCATATGCATTGATAAATGACGCATCCCCAGGATTAGATCCCTTTTCAACATCATCACCTGTCACACCAAATACAAATTGTGCAGGAAAACCTGTATTTTCCCAACTTCTTAAAAAACTATAGACAGCAGAAGTAGCTTTCATTGCATCATCCTGAGTGGTGAAGAAATTTGATACGTCTTCCCTTCCTTCATCTTGTATATCTACAAAGTCATCACCACAGCTCGCCATTAATGAAAATAAAGAGAACGTTAAAAATATTTTTTTCATGATTTTTTAATTAAAATGTTAAGTTCATACCCATTGTATAAATTGCAGAAATCGGATAAATATTGTTATCAATTCCCATTTGTACTCTGTCCGTATTATTAATTTCAGGAGAGAAGCCGTTGTATTTGAAACTTGTCCAAGGATTCTGAGCACTCAGATATAATCTTAATTTTGTCACAGAAAGCGCTCTTGCAAATTCTTTCGGCAGGTTATATCCAACCTGAATATTTCTTATTCTGATATAACTGCCATCCTCTACATAAAAACTGCTTGGTAAGATAACAGATTGATTGGAAGTAATCATTGAATTTGTATTGGATGTACCTGCACCACGCCATCTGTTATTATAAATATCAAGGTCCCATGTCTCATTACCATACCGCTGTTCACGGTTATAATTGTAAATTTTATTACCAAATACACCTTGGAAATCAACCGCAATATCAAATGCGTAAACATTAAAATTAACTCCAAAACCGTAAGTTCCTTTAGGAATAGGACTTCCCAGGAATGTTTTGTCTCTGGAATCTATAATGCCATTACCATCCTGATCTTCAAATTTGAACCATCCGGCTTTCGCTCCCGCCTGTCCTGATGCGGCTGCTTCAGCATCTGTCTGAAATACACCGGCTACATTATAACCATAGTATGAACCTACGGGCTGACCTGACTGAAGTCTCACAATGGAATTTCCAAATAAACTGGCACCTGTCTCCAAATATGAGCCAGCGTATACTGATGTAATTTCATTTTTAAGAGAAGTAAAATTACCGTAAACTCCAAAACCTACGTTATCACTTAATTTAGTATTATAATTGACAGATACTTCAAAACCTCTGTTCTTAAAAGAGTATGCATTGGTCACAAAATTATTCCAGTTACTTGCACCGGATACAGTTCCCTGATTAACACCATATACAACATCTTTTGAATCTTTAATAAAATAAGCTGCGTCAATTTTAAGTTTGTTATTGAATAATGCCATTTCCAGTCCTACATCTTTCCCTACCGTTGTTTCCCATCCGATATTTGGGTCAATAAATTCATCAATCGTCACCGCAGGAGCACCTGTGTTACCAAAATATGCACCAGCACCAATAATAGATGTGTTTGCATTAAATTTTCTCGATACATTCGGATTTCCTAATTCACCATAACTAGCTCTTAATTTTAATAAGCTGAAAACATTTTGCTCACTCATAAAATCTTCTTTCGATATCACCCAGCCCGCACTTACTGCCGGGAAAGTTCTGGATCTGTCTACGCTAATCTGAGAACTCGCATCTCTACGAATAGATGCATTCAACAGATATTTTCCTTTGTAATCATAGTTCAATCTTCCAAAAAAAGATTCGATTCTCTGTTGATCCTGAAAAACACCTGCTACAACTGCATCATCTCTATCAACACCACTTACGAGTATGATGTCAGTTCCGTTTGCAATATTCAGCGAACCATTTGTACCATCGTAAATTACATTTCTTGCAGATGAATAATTTTGTGACAAGGTCGTTCTGGTTCTGGAGAAACCGGCAAGAACGTCAAAATTATGATTCCCAAAACTTTTCTTCCAGTTGATTGTATTATCCCAAACGTAATTACTGTTTTTATATCCTCTTGTAATCAAAGTAGAAGGAACCTGGTTTGCAGTTGGTACATAGGTAAGTGTAGGAGTATATTCATACTGAATTGGATTATAATTATCACTAGCATAGCTCGCTCTGAAAGTAAAATCCTTTAAAAATTTAACTTCTCCCCAAACATTATTCAGCAATCTCTCCTCATTTTTTTGTGAACGGTACTGATCTAACTGTGCTCTAGGGTTGGCAATACTGTATCCATCAAAAAACTGATAATTTCCTGTAGCCGAATTCATAGGTGAAAATATTGGAGGAGCAATAAAAGCTGTCAACAAGGGATTTTGCGAAATATCGGTACGCATTTTGGAAAAACTGAAATTGTTTCCAATGGTTATATTATCTGTTACTTTATAACTAAGATTTAATTTCGTGTTAAATCTTCCAAAACCACTTCCTGAGTTGATACCTGAACCCGCCGCAAGGTTACCCTCATCCTTAAGATATCCTACGCTACCATAATAATTAAGTTTTCCTAAACTACCCATGGCAGAAAAATCATTGGCATTGATGATGCTGGTACGCAAAATTTCATCATACCAATTTGTATCAGCAGGGAAATTTGCTCTGGTGATCGAACCTGCGCTGGAACCATTGTCATTAATCAGTTTTTCATTGTATAATTCTATATACTGATCAGAATTAACCATTTTAGGAACATTAGTGACTTTTTTAAATCCTATGTAAGAATTTAAACTGAAAACAGGTTTGCCTTTTCCTGTTTTAGTTTTGATAAGCACAGCACCATTGGCTGCCTGAGCTCCGAAAATCGCCAAACTTGACGGATCTTTCAAAACACTCATCGATTCTATATCCTGTGGGTTAAGGTATGAAATATCAGTCGTGATCATACCATCAACAATAAACACGGTATTCCCTGTTAATGAACCAACCCCTCTGATATCAACTCTCGGAGATCCGCCAGGAGTACCAACATTGGTAATATTTACCCCGGCAAGTTTACCCTGTACAGAACTGAGTGGGTTTGAATTTGGTTTATCTGCTAAATCTTTTGCTGAAACGAGACCAATACTCCCGGTAACGTTCTCTTTCTTTTGGCTACCATATCCAATCATCACAACCTCCTCGATCTTCTGCTCTTTTGGAAGCGTATCCTGAGGAGTCACCTGCCCGTTGACATTCATACCGAAGTAAAGAACAGCAATCAGACAAGAATACTTTAAATTAGTTTGTTTCATATAGTTTAATTTTATCTTGTACAAAGAAATGCGGATATCTTATTTAGATCTAAACTTAATTTTACTGTAATAAGACCCTGCTCAAAAATATAAAAAAATTCAAATGATGTTAAGATTACTTAAATATTTTAATAATTGCAGATCATAATGCCAAATATGTTAATAAAAACAAAATTTTAATAGTTTACAACACAAAATAGTCTAAAAAAAATAAATATTTCACATTGAAGCAAAGATGTTTTTGAATGAAAAATCAACCAAAAACATCCTCAATGTCTCATTTTTATACAATCTCTATTTTTTATCTTCACAATTTGTTACACTATCATTTATATTATATCAAAAAATTTTAATTATGATCGTAAATTTTTGTTAAACAAATATTTGTCAATACATTTGGTTCAATATTTGACAGGGTTAAAAAAATTGGAAATGAAAAAATATATTTTAGCCATTGCTTTAGTAATGGGGACAGGAGCAGTAATTACGACAAGTCTGCAATCCTGTTCCACCCTTGCCACCTCAGATCTGGGATTGACTGTTATCAAAAGAATACTTTTAGGAGGAATTAATAAAGGCATGAGTATCTATGGCAACAGGGAAGCTTTTTTGCAAAATAATCTTGTAGACAAAGCATTACCGAAACAGCTGCGTGACATCAACACAACTTTAGAAAAAATTGCCCCGTCTCTGGTTGCCAAGGAAAGAGAATATATTGCTGATGCAGCCGTATATACGGTAAATATCTCAAAACCGATTCTTGAAAATGCGGTCAACAGTCTCAATGCCCAGGATGTAACCCGAATCATACAGGGCGAAAAAGGTACTGCTACTTTAATTTTGAAGGAAAAAACGTATCAGCAACTCGTAGGAGCCATTGCTCCAAAAGTTGAGCAGGAGCTGAACAAATATGGAATTGTAAAAACCATCAATACCGCATTATCCGGGAGTAATCTTTTAGGAAGTCTTTTAGGTGGTGGAAACAGTAACAGCAATGTCAATGCAGGAGGCCTGAGCATGTTAGCTTCGGAACAGATTGTCAACGGATTGTTTAACATCATCGAAGATCACGAAAAACAAAGTTCCGCATCTCTTTTGGGACCACTTGGAAAATAAATTAATTTTCGTTATATTTATATAAATAAGTAACAATAATGGACATATTACAAGGAAATCAGCACGCAAATCCTGAAGATTTTTACATTTCATTAAAAGAAAAACTGGAAGGTCATCACGATTTTCCTGAAGACTATCTTTTTAAATTTATCATTCCGACAGATGATGCAAAGCTTACAGAAATATACAGGGTTTTTGACGGTATTAAATTTACATTGGGAAATCGGGAAAGTAAAAACGGAAAGTATACGGCCTGCAATATAAATGCATTTGTTTTAGATGCAGATCAGGTGGTAAGAATCTATAAAGAGGTCAGTAAAATAGAAAATGTTATCCTTTTATAAAACAAATTATAAAACCAAAAAGTCAGCAATTGCTGACTTTTTATATTTGCTTTTTAAAATTCATTTTACTGTTCAATAAAAAATTTCACATTTTCAACCGGTCTTCCGAGCATTGCGACAGAACCTTTGATCAGAATAGGTCTTTGGATCAGTGATGGATTTTCAGATAAGATCTTCAGCCATTCGTCTTCGGTAAAATCTTTTCCTGCATATTTTTCGAGATAAAGTTTTTCATTTTTTCTGATGATATGAAATACATTTTCATTTAACTTTTTTAAAACTGTTTTAAGTTCCAAAACACTCAACGGGTCTTTCACAATATCGATGATTTCAAAGGGAACTCCGTTTTCATCAAGGTATTCGAGAACGGCATTTGATTTTGAGCAGTTTCCGTTGTGCAGAACTTTTACCAACATTTTTATTTATTTAAATTAAATCTTTCAGATTAAAACAAATTCAGTACCTATTATTAAAAAAGTCTGTTATTCTTGAATAAAATCAGAATTAAAACAACCCATTCAGTTCGGTTTCTATTTTCTCAAGGATCACTCCGAAATCTTCGGGCTTTTCAACAAAATCAAGATCATCAACCTCAATAATAAGAAGTTTCCCTTCTGTATAACCTGAAATCCATTTTTCATATTTCTGATTAAGTTTTGAAAGATATTCTATGCTGATAGACGCTTCATATTCCCTACCCCTTTTGTAAATTTTCTTCACCAGGTTAGGAACGTCAGATTTAAGATAGATAAGCAAATCCGGAGCTGAAACGAAGGTTTTCATCAGATCAAAAAGTGAGGAATAGTTTTTAAAATCCCTGTCTGACAAAAGTTTCATATCATTCAGATTTTCAGCAAAGATATGGGCATCTTCGTAGATCGTACGATCCTGGATAATATTTTTGCCACTGTCCCTGATCTCTTTGACCTGACGGAATCTGCTTCCCAGGAAATAAACCTGTAATGCAAAACTCCACTTGCTCATATCTGCATAAAAATCTTCCAGATAAGGATTATGATCTACATCCTCAAACTGTGCATCCCAACCGTACTGTTTTGCCAACATCGTGGTCAGTGTAGTTTTTCCTGCTCCAATATTCCCTGTAACTGCAATGTGCATACTTATTCTTACGTATATGTTTATTTTTAACTTTGTTTTTTTCTAAAAACCAAGTTCCTTAATTTCTTCCAAAAGTTTCAGCATGTCGGGTTTTTCGCCTTGCTCCTTCATCAATTCTTCCACCGTTTTTTCCGTGTCATTTTTCGGAGTTTCCGGAGGAGTCTGTTTTTTAGAATCCTTCAGATTTTCCGTGCTGTAAAGATAAAGTTTGTTGCCTTTGATTTCAAAATAAGCGAGCGAGTTTTTTTCCACAATCTGTACATCGGGATCTTCAAATATTTTAATCAGTTCTTTTTCAGGAATATATTTGTAAATTGAATTTTTGGCTACAATCAGAATAAATTCATTTTCCCTCCTGAATCTTTTACCTTCTTCAACAGAAGCTTCAAAAAGTTTTTCGAATTTCAAATTATAAATCCTGAACTGCGTTTTGGTCAGAATATAAACTTTGTTTTCGTAGACCAGAAGATCTGTCAGATCATCAAAGCTTGCATCAAAAGGATAAGAATTGATGGTGGTATCATTCCTGAAATTATACTGAAGCAAACGTTTTGTACTTTCATCCAGCAACCAGATCTGCTGCAGATCTTCGGCATAAGCGTGTTTGATAAAGGTAAACTTCTGTTTGAAATCCAACTTTTGAATCTCATTCAGATTCTGATCAACAAATTTCATTTCCTGAGCGTTTTCAGAAAAAAGAGCAATACTCAAAGGATTCTGGACTCCCTGTACCCTGAACGGAACTGTAAACATTAACTTTCCCAGCTGTTTACCTACCGAATCATATTTTGTAAAACTGAAATCTTTATTTTTATAGAGATAGATATTTCCGTAATCATCAGCAAACAGATCCTTCACTTCTTTGATCCGGAGTGTATCAAAAGGAAGCACTCTCTGCGCAGAAAGTGAACAGAAAAAAAGAATGAATGAGACTGTGAGTATTTTCAAAAAAACTTTTTTTTACCAATGGTAGCGTTCCTCATAGGAACGCTACCAATTTACATACTTTATTTTATTTACGGGATATCGTGAATACTTTAAAATTACTTAATGGCAACTTCATAGATTTTCGACCATTTTTTCCCTGTAATGACCATGTTATCGCCTTTAAAAGCAATCCCATTCAGAACATTTTCGCTGTCCTGCTTTGTAAATGGATCTGCCAGTTTTGTAAAATCAAACTTACCAACCACTTCACCATTCGCAGGATTGATTTTTAAAATGACAGGCTTGTGCCATACATTTGCGTAGATGAATCCTTTATAATATTCCAGCTCGTTTAACTGGTCATACACTGAACTGTTCCCTGCTACTGAAATATACCTGACAATTTTTGACGGATCCGCAGGATTCATGAAATACAGATTTTTTGTACCGTCAGAAGCAATCAGGGTTTTTCCGTCATACGTCAATCCCCAGCCTTTAACTATCATATCCGGGTAAGGAAATTCAGAAAGCAGTTTTAATGTACTTTTATCGTAAACAAATCCTTTTTTGTTTTCCCATGTCAGCTGGTAAATTTTATCTCCGGCAATCGTACTTCCTTCAGAAAAAACATCATCTGCCTGTCTTGTTTCTTTAATGGGAATGGTATCTCCTATTTTATAAGTGATCAGTCTGGAAGAACCATACTGACCTTCACTTTCGTAAATTGTAGTTCCGTCAATCTGGAAACCCTGTACAAAATTGGCGGGATTGTGCGGATATTCTGCTACGACCTCATAACTGAGATTCTGCTCCGGACTTTTACTGTACACATTGATAGTTGCATCCTGGTATAAGGTCTCGCCGCCTTTTGTTTTGATATTAAAAGTAACGGCATTGTCACCAAGCATAAAATATTTAGAATCTACAACCAAATCTGAAGTTTCCTTATCCCCGAAACTGATACTTATTGTTTCTGCGTTATCTAAAACTTCTTTCGGAAGATCAAGTTTGTCCCCAAAATGATATCCCTTATCTTCCATAGAACTGTTATAGTCTACCAGGGAATTCAGTATTTCTTTGTCTTTGTTACAGGATACGAACAGCAAAAGTGCTGCGAAACCAGTAATTATTTTATTTTTCATTTTAATTTCTAAAATATTTCTTCAAAAATAGCAAAATTTATTTCACCTTACTAATTTCATTCAGGGGTTGTCCGAATTGTAAGATATACCCATTGTTATCATAAATGGCAAATTCACGCATTCCCCAGTCAAATGTTTCTATCCTGCAGCAGATCTTTGTAATGGAATTCAGATCATCCCATAGACGGTCTACATCACTAACATTAAAATAAAAAGAACCGGAAAAACAAATGGTATTTGCCGTGCCATGCTCATTGGGCAAGGTCAGCATTATCTTTATTTCATCTTTCTCGACAATCGCCCAATGGGCTTCAACATTTGCCTCAATGAGTGAAAATCCTAAAATGTGCGTATAGAATCCTATAGACTCCTCCAGGTTTTTTGTCCATAAAACCGGCATAACCGTGTTTAACCTCATCATAAGATTTCAAGATACAGTTTTAAACTTTGTCCGATGATCTCGTTCCATCCCTTTGTAAAGCTTTCTTTCGAAAATCCTTCTCCGAGATCTTTCAATTTTTCGGTTCCTTCATGGGTTAATGTTACCCAGGTTTCATCTTCCACCAATTCTACATTCCATGTAACAAATGTTTTTTCTTCAGAAAAATCCGGATAAAACCAGGAATGTTTTAATTTTTGCCGATCCGTAACCTCGATGATTTCAATTTGATGGAGATACTTTCTTTCTTCACCGGGTTCATAAAACTGAAACATCTCCCCTTTTTCGGCTTTGAACTCCGGAATATCAAAATACCAGGAATGAAGTTCGCTCTCAGTGGTTAGTGCCTTCCAGACTTTTTCTATTGGTGCTTTGATTTTCTTTCTGATGATGATTGAAGTTTCCATGACTATGTTTTATTAAATTAAATTACAGACCATTTCCTTACTAATCCTTTCATAAAAAGAAAATCGTTTTCAAACTTCTCTAAAAGTACATTCTTTAACGTTGAAACAATACAATTTAATATAAATTAATACAATTTAAGAATGACTGAAACCTGTTATTTTGGCTTCATCAAAATCAAGCTGCATTTCTATAGTCCTCATTACGTGATCGTCAAAAACTTTTTCCCGCTTCATCCGGTGAAGTTCATTTCTCTGAGCCTGAATCAGCTGCCTGATCACCTCTTTATTTTCATTCATTGCGGTAACATAATCTCCTGTTGAAGCCATACACTGAGATTTATCTGCCATCATCATCATTTCATTCTCAAGTTTATGTTTTTGATGACGCACCATACTGTTGGTTTCCGTCAGTTCAGAAAAATCAGATTCCAGTTTTTGAAGGGCTGCTTCTTTGAGTTTTCTCATGAGGATGACTTCCTGTTTTTCTTCGGGCAGTTCACTTCCTGCATCGCTTACTTTTAACCATTTTAAGATTGGGGACAGCATCAATCCCTGTCCAACCAGGGTGATCAAAATGATGACGAAGGTTACAAACAATATGATATTCCGGTGTGGGAAGGCTTCCCCATTGGGTAAAAATGCCGGTATTGATAAGGCTGCGGCCAGCGAAACTACACCACGCATTGCTGCAAAACTAATGATAAACGGTTCTCTCCAGTCAGGTTTAGGGTTATTAAGTCTGAATTTCTCTGACCAGTACCAGGGGAAATACATGACACTGTAACTGTACACTAGTCTTGTCAATATAATGGCTCCACCAATCACAATGCTGTAGACAATCCCTTCCGAGATGGTGTAATCTTTCATTGCTGCCACAACGATCGGTAGTTCAAGACCGATTAAAATGAAAATAATGGTATTCATCAGGAAAATCAAAACACTCCATACATTACCCGACTGAATCCTTGACGTATGACTGAGATAGCAATGTGAGTTATAAGACATGACCAGCCCTCCTGCAACAACTGCCAAAACCCCTGAAAATTCAAAATGCTCAGCACCGATGTACATGATATAGGGAACGATCAGCGTAAAAATGGTATCAATATTTGAATTGGAAGGAATTAACCTCAGAAAAAAACCAAAGATCAGTCCTGTTGCAAGTCCCACTGCAATTCCACCCACTGCCATACTGAAAAAGTCACCGATGGCATCTCTCCAGATAAACTGTCCCGAAATCACTGCTGCCAAAGCAAATTTAAATACGATTAAACTTGATGCATCATTGATGAGACTTTCTCCTTCGAGAATACTGGTAATTTTTTTAGGAATTTTCATGTGCTTTAACACAGAAGTTGCAGCCACTGCATCGGGCGGAGAATTGACCCCTCCCAACAGAAATCCCATCGCTACGGTCAATCCCGGAATTATTGAAGAAGATAGGTACGCCACCACAATCGAAGTCAGAAAAACCAGCCCAAATGCCATTGAGAAAATCTGTTTTCTCCATTTATGAAAATCCTGCCATGAGGTAAACCATGCCGCTTCGAATAAGATCGGAGGCAGAAAGATCAGGAAAATCAGGTCGGGTTCAATTTCTATATGCGGCATCCCGGGCACAAGACTGATAATAAGTCCGGCAATTACCAGAAAGATAGGATAAGCCACTTTCAGCTTCTGTCCTATCATCACAAGTATCATAACAGACAACAGGACTGCAATGGATATGATAACGTAGGTATGAATCATTTTGATCGGTTATTTAATTTAGTAAGCAGCACGGAGCTGCTGTTTTGGTTTCAAATATATTACGTGGATAATTTTTATGTACCGGACCTAATTCTGAGTGAACGGAATATTGTTATAAAACCCGATCTGAACCTGTCCGCGGTTTTTATTTTCCTGAATCTGATTCATATACCCCGCTTCAATTCTCATATTTTTACTGATCACAAAACCCAAAGCTCCGTAAACCCGGTTTCTGTCAAAAACAGGACTGTCGAGGTGCAGAAAAATTTCATTATACGCTGACAGGTAAAAAGTTTTCGGCACCATTTCTTTATTTGTGACCGGAATAGTAAGCCCCAGTGAATAACGGAATCTCATCCTGAAATCATCCTCCAAAATCCTTTCTTCGAGACGGTAACGGTGCTGCAGGTTAAAACGTCCTATTTTCTGTTTGGTAATATACTGCTGGAAAATACGGTGCTCGACATTTTCAGTTTTTTCACCATTAACGTAGGGCCTGCTTAAAATAAATCCATATCCCAGCAAAATATTGTTGTTGTCTTCTGTTAAGTCATAACCGATACCGGTACGGATAAGAAGCTGTTCCAGATCTCCTGCCCCGTCAAAAGACCGGTATTGAATTTCGTTATGGAAATTCAGTTTTTTGCTGATCTTATTATTTCCGAAGTACATATACCATGCACCCAGGTCATTATCCTGCGCAAAAGAATATGTAGAAATGCTTATTAATGTAATAAGTACCAACTGCCTGAAAATCTTCATAATTCACATCTTTATTATTGTCATCTATCAAAATATCAAATTTAATATTTTTAATCAATAACAACAAATAATAAATCAAATCAGAAATTTCAGTCTGCCAATACATAAAAGAATCACGAAGGAATTTTTTCTTTTAAAATATCTTTTCCATTCGAGTCTAAATAGGTATAGATCATTTGAATTAAATCCATTTTCCAGCCCTCCACTCCGTTTTCTGCACAGTCTTTACAAAATATCATATAATCTGAGCCGCCCTGTTGATGAAACTTTAAGCGTATTTCAAAATTTTCCAGGTTAAGATTATCTGAGATCAATAAATTGTCATATTTACTTCCGGTTTAAACAGATTGATTTTGGGTGTCGAAATATTCAGTATTTCTGTCAGAAACATAAACTGTGTAAGGGAAACCCCGAGATTTTTAATTGCCTGGATATAACCGGGGAAACCGGCTCCGCTTTTTACCTTTCTGTGCCCGGACTGAATTGCCTCAATAGTAAATTTCATCTTTTTGAGTTTTAATTAACAATAAATTTCAGAATTCAGGATAACCAAAAACAAACCCTACATAATAAATGTCGGTTTGTTTTCAGGTCTGGTAAATCAAAATAATAATTACGGATGTTGCTGCATTTTCTCTGGGTCATCATAGTTGACCATCCAGTTAATTCCAAACTGATCGGTGAACATTCCAAAATAGGCACCCCAGAAAGTATCTGCGAGAGGCATGGTAATGATTCCTCCTTCAGACAAACCTCCGAATAATGTATCAGCTTCTTCTTTAGAATCTGCATTAATAGAAACAGAAAAATTATTTCCTGCTGTCACACCGGAGGACCACTCTTCCGCTGTATCGCTTCCCATCAGCATTGTCTCTTTTGAAATTGGGAGCGTAACGTGCATAATTCTGTTTTTATCCTGCTCAGACAATTCTTTTCCGTCCTGCGGAGGCATTTCTCCAAAAGTTCCGATATAGGGAAACTCTCCTCCAAACACTGATTTATAAAAATCAAATGCCTGCCTGCAATTTCCGTTGAATGTAAGATAAATGTTTACTGTAGCCATAATTCAGTTTAAAGTTTTTTGATTAAAGATTTTAAGATTTTGCCCGAAAATCTAAATTTAATATTACATATTCCAATTACCCATTACCAATTACTCATTATTAATCGCCCATTCCTCACCTGTGCTGATCGATCAGAATCATATTCCCATCGGGATCTTTCAGGAAAATGTGTTCAGGTCCTGAAGTGTTCGGATCAGCTTCTTTTTCAAGTACGACCTCATTTTCCTGCAGGTATTTCTGAATTACCCTTACATCATCAAAAGATTCCAGATTTTGAGCATTCTCATCCCAACCGGGATTGAATGTGAGCATATTTCCATCGAACATCGCCTTAAAGAGTCCGATTAAAGTACTTCCGCTTTTCATAATGAGATAATTGCTTTCAATACTTCCACTCATCTGGACGAAACCTAACTTTTCGTAAAAATCTTTTGACTTTTCTAAATCTTTTACACTTAAGCTGAGGGAAAATGCACCTAATTTCATATTTTGGTTTTTATAACGCTGCAGCGTTGAGATTTTTTTAAACTGATTTTTTGCTTAAAGCTAATTTATATCCTACTAAAACCAGTGTCCAGACAAGGACTCCTAAGATCCAAAACCAAATTGGCGTTGGTAAAACGATCATGTTATAAACAGTAAAAGAAAGAAAAATAAGTCCACAGATAATTGCAGCAGCCGGTCCTGTGTTTTTTACAATTTTCGTTGATATGAAACCTGACACAAAAGCCCCGAGAGCATACCCCATAATAACCATCAGCTTACCGGCAGAAGGCAGGTTTTCAACATATGATTTGAAAGCTTCCATATCATCGGCCTTCATACCTGCGGGATATGGATACAAAATATGGTTGATTGTTTCTATTGCCCATACACAAACAGAACCTGCAATAATTCCGGCCATGATGCCTAACATTAATCTTAACATGATTAGTTGTTTTTCAGAGTTGTTTTAAAATCTAAAGTTCCGTCATAGCTTTTCCAGTTTCCAGACAGTTCTATATATGGATTTTCAATTTTTTCTGTTTTTCTGTTCCATTGAAATGTATAAACAAACTTTCCTTTAAAAACACCTGAATGTCTGCCTTTATTTTCTTCGACCAGCTCATAGTCGCCATAAACAACACCTTTCTTCTTACCGTCCCTGTAATTCGTGACGGTAAATTTACCTTCATACTGAGAAGTATTATTTTCAACAACAGAATATCCTGAGACAAAATATTCCTGGTCATTTTTCTTATTCTGTTCAGAAATATCTATTTTCAGTTTAATGGTTTCGTTTTCATCACCAATCGTTCCGATATACGGTCGTGACTGATTCAGCCACACTTTAGAAATATCAGGCATTTGGGAAAAAGCAAAATTAGACAGGAGAACCAGAATCAATAAAAGTTTTTTCATTTGGATTATTTAAATGTAGCTATTAATCTTTGTTAACAATGACCCGACTCTTCAGGAAAACTAAAGAAACAGAATATTAATTATAATATTATCCTCGGTTTTCTAAACTCCAAACTGAGACAGATGGTGATTCAGGTGTTTTGCAAACATATTGTTCCATTCCTGCGATTTCAGTTTACCGAAAGAAAAAGATTCTTTATCATCGAAAGCTGAAGATCCCAACTGCTGTGTTTTCTGAATAAAGCCAATCAGTCTTTTTTTCTCATCATCAAAATTCCTTCGTCCTGTAATCACAAACTGAGGTGCTGTGGGAGAATCTCTGGGATACGCTTTATCTCCTACCACTTTTGATTTGACAAATGTTTTCAGGATGAATTTTGCAATTGTTCCCGGCTTTTGATGTTTTTCCGGTTCGTAAACCATTTCGTATGTTATACAGCAGTGAGCCAACATCTGATCAACCGTCATTCTACCCCAAAGACCGTGGGTATCTTCCACTAAATTATTTATTCTGTTGATATAATTCTGAGCGTCTTTCGCATCAAATACGTTTTCCATTTTTCTTAAATCTTTGAAACAAATATATCAGTTTTTTCGTTTGATTAAATTATTTATTTACAAAAAAACAATGATGAATTTTAAGATCACCCTGCAAATATCAGCGTTTCATTCTGTCTAAAACCAGCTGTGAAAAGTTGCCGGACCGGATACCAAAAGTATTTTTGGAAAAAACGTCCTTGAGAAGATCATGATCATATTTTGAGATTAAAAAATCAGCAATAATTTCATCTTCCTCTCTCGAAATTGCCCAGACGATTCTTTTTCTGAAGGTATTCAGAAACTTATTTTTATCATACATAAATAACTTTTCAGCATATTTACTGATAATATAGGTTGGAATACTTTCATTTAAGACTTCAATCATTTTCCTGTAATTTCCCTCAAGTTCCAAAATTTCAAAATAAAATTCAATATTTCTGTGATCACTCAGGAAAGACCCTCTCAAAGCTGATAATATCCTGGTTCTGAATTTATTGAATTCTACCTGATCATCATGCTTACTGATAAATAAAAAATCTTCCAGATTATAATTATAAATAAATTTTTTCCTTTTGATATAAGCCAAGCCATGGTTATTCTTATCATCCTGATAAATTTTTTCCAGAATCTCATAATAAGGAAAATTATATTTATCATTAGAATTACCGTCTATAACGGACTTACAGGCTTTCTCGGCTTTGGAACGATCAAACTTCATGATCTCATTGATCAGTTTGATATTGTAAGAATTTTCGTATCTGTAGAGAGGAAAAAAAGATTGAAGCGGGACAAAAAAATTATTTTCTGAGATGATCTTTAAAAGATCTTCTCTTATAGAAACTCTTAAATCCACATCATTCTGTATCCAGATTTCTATCTGGTTTTTGACCAGTTCTGCAATGAAAAATTTCTGTCCTTCATTTCCGGAACGGTACATTTCGATCAATAAATTATACAGGTAATATGGTAAAGAATCTTCTCCTTTCAAAAATATAGTCCAATACTTTGCAGCTATTTTTTTCCAAAGTTCAAAATCTTTAACAGAATTGAAGTTTGAAACAAATCGTTCTTTAAAATCATCTAAAAATTTATCTATTCTTGTACTGCCAGTAAAGACCGACATCTGAAAATTGGTGATTTCATCAGAGATAACGGAGTATTTTTCAATACCTGCTTCTTTATTGCTGTTCTGATAAAGATAATGCTCTACCGGCTCCAGTGATTTTGTTATCAGATCAATAATTTTTTTAACCTCCGGTGCAGTAATCTTTTTCTTTTTTCCAATAACAGACTGAATTGCTTTTTTGATCATCCCTCTTATTTCCTCATCAGAAAAATTTTCTTTCTTTTCTCCAAATTCTAAAAGAAACTGCACTTCTGCATCTTTATTTTTTTTGAAAAATTCCAGAAGCCAGTGTTTTATTTCTTCTGAATTCAAATTTTCCATAGCAATTTCAGCATCAGAAACTTTCTTTTTAACCGTTCTTTTTGATTTTGCTTCAGCACCCTTATTTTCCAGGATCATCAGGCTTAATGCCAACCGGTGCATACAGAAATTCTCACTCCCACAATCACATGAATGACCTGTTATCTCTGACTGCGCACTGACCGAAATCTGTACATCGTAAGACTGATCATCTTCATCTACGAAACAGACAAAATGATTTTTTTTCTCCTCTTCAAATTCTCTTACCTTCAGTTTTTTTGCTTTATCAATTTTCTGCTTTGTAAACTCTTTTTCTAAATCTAAAATAGTAAACATCCTGATTATTTTTTCAAAGATAATAAAAGTGAATTGTCTGATCTTATCAAAAAAATTCGCCTTACAGGATGACTGTTAGACGGATTTATTTTAATAATCATTTACAGATTACATTTATTCTGATATCTGTACATTTTCACTTTTTGTATGCGCATTCATCTGTGGATCATAATAATTCTGGATGGTGGTAATACCGTTTGAGAATTTTCCGGATGCATTGGCTACAAAATCATATTCAAAAACATATTTTCCTTTCGGCATGTACTGAATGTAGAAATTGGTTGAAGCATCTTTCGTCGATTGGTAATACCCCAAATTATTTTTCCACTGATAACCGGAAATGACATCCAAAGGCTCAAATCCTGCTGCTCTCATATCTTTGATCTGAATAAATTCCATTGCCCGATCGGTGTTTACAATCATTCTTACTGTTACTTTATCCCCCACTTTCAAAGGAGTTTCCTGCGTGATTTTCTTCAGTTCCTCTCCATTGACCGTTTTGATTTTCCTGTACAGTTCTTTTGTTACAGAAATGTAGTTCTCAGAAGATTTTATTTTATTTAAATCTTCATAATACTGCCAGAACAATCCTCCCTGAATAATTCCTGCACCGGGTTTTGTCACTGTAACGGTGGCTAATGTTTTATCTAAAGCCTCTGTTTTTAAAGTAGATTTCACGTACCCTGTTGCCTGAGTTTCAGGTTTAAGTTCTTTTCCTCCCCAGATAACGGTTGCTTTGTCGCTGTCTGCTGAAGTCCAGGATTTCCCTGAATTTAAAATTGTGAAAATCACTTCTGCCGTCTCTCTTGAACTTCCCCATGAATTCAATTCTTTCTGCGTAATCAGCCAGATTTTCATGTCTTCGATGAATTTCTGATCGTTTGGTTTTAGCTTATTAAATGCTTCCAAAGCTCCTGCATGGTTGACCACTTTAGAAGTAAACCAGCCCCAGTCATTGAGATTCTGTTTCCAGTAGACGCCCTGCGTTTTTGAGTCTACAGAAGTTTCTTTTAAGTAGTTTAAAAATTTATCAGAAACATCTTTCAAACCGTAATCACTCATTAATAAAGCCATACGGTGCAATCCGAAGAATGTGAAATCAGTGATTTTAGCTTTTTCTGCTTTCTGTTTCACTAAAGATTTTAAAGTGGCACTTTTGCCTTTCAAAGGATACTGCTGTTCCCAATAATGACGGGTATCAAGGTAATCCAAACTCCTGTTACTGATCACATTTTCCTTACCTGAAGCACTGATGTCTGTATATTTACTGATTTCGCTGTCAACATAACCGATCAATTTCGAAACGACCTCTTTCTGCTCTGCACTCTGATATTCTTTTACCTCATCTTTTAACCACCCATTGATTTTTCCTAAATTTTTGAGAATATACAGTGACGTATCATAAGAACTTGGGTATCCCTGATACCATGAGAAGCCACCATCGGGATTCTGCAGCTTTTTAAACTCATCCCAATCCTGAGTGATTGAGTTTTTCATGGTATTGGCATCAAATAAAAGTGCTAATTTCTGCATTTGCTCCTGTTCGTTCCTACTTTCCAGAACCCATGGAGTTTCTTCCAGTAAAAGCTGTTTCAATTCCTGGTTTTTCTCAAGGTTTGAGTTGAGCAATCCTTTGTTCTGATATTCTTCGAATACTGTTTTCAGTTTTGGATTGGCTTTAAAGATCTCTGAAGCCAGGACATCTGCAAACCATTTGTTGAAAATAACATCCGCAGAATTATTCTGATCATTTTTAAGGCCGGGAAGAGCAAACATAATCTCCCAGATCGGATTCGTAGTTAGTTCCAGAGTGTTTGAAACATTTGAAACGGTTGTTGAGCCGGTATTTTTAAGATTTTCCAAAACAAAGGTTTTTGTTTCCCCTTCTCTCACGAATACCGGAACAGCATCGGTCACCAGCATTCTGTTTGGCAGAACCGGAATCGCTTTCTGTTCGCCATCCGAATAGGCTCCTGCTTTAGCCACCACTTTCAGAATGACAGAAGAAACATTCTCCGGAACTTTTATTTTCCACGTCAGAGCAGCGTTTCCGTTTTCATTTAAATCAAAATTCTGCGTCCCGGCTTTCAGATCAAACTTAGAAGAAATATTTTCATTGGTCATCGCATCCAATATCTGTAAATTTGCTGAGCCGTTCAATTTTTTGTCCGTCAGGTTCGACAGTTTCGACTGTAAATTCAGCTCATCACCTTCTCTCAAAAATCTTGGATAGTTCGGTGTTACTGAAAATTCTTTCTGCGTTATTACCTCTTTTTCAAGTGTTGCTGCTCTTGCATCTTTTGTATGGGCTAAAAACATCAATTTCCATTTTGTCAAAGCTTCCGGAGAAGTGAATTCAAAGTTGACGTTCCCTTCGGAATCCGTCTTTAAATCGGGATAGAAAAAAGCGGTTTCGTTGAGATTTTGACGGACTGGTATTTTCCCCAATTCTTTCGGAATCGGAGTTTCCAATTTTGGTGCTTTCAAAGGTTCAGGAATAACACTCTGAACTATTTCAATTTTATCTTCTTGTGACTTTGCTATCATTGCAACACTTCTTTTTGCACCTCTTACAGAAAGTGATGGTGATGGTGGTGAGGAATATAATGCAGATTTCACACCTTCTTGATGAACCAATCCTGTTATAGTTTCCATTTCGCCACTATAATTTATATAGTAAATATTTCCGTCAAACCAACTAAACTGCGGAACATCAATGTATTTTCCATTATAATATTTCATTCTCTTCTGAAAATATTTCTGGGATAAATCTTCTCTTATATCATAAGAAGTAACCGATGAATAAGGTATATCGATATTCTCCCAACTAAAAGTATTCACGGCAAATTGGTCTAAAGACATATCGTACATATTGGCTAAGACTTCAGCATTGATTTTTTCTCTGTCATTTCCAACAACTTTTACAGTCCATTTTTCTTTAGAACCAGGCTCTAACTTATCTCTGAAAGTCACCGTTTCTATCTTTAAAGGTTTTTCGGTCTCCTTTATTTTTAAATTAACCGTCTGCGTCTGCACATCATTGAAGGCAACGACCTGAAACTGAACATTTACAGTGATAATGCTTTTTTCTTTCGGAATATCAACAGTATATTCTAAAATTCCGTTTTTGAATTTTTGAACTTCAGAAATTGTTTTTCCTGAACCATCCTGAACAAAAATATTGACCCAGGCATCAGGAATTGCTGAGTAAGCATAGATTTTGGCTTTTTCACCTCTTGAAAATTCATGATTAGGTTCTAAAACCGTCAAAAATGTTTTCTGATTGGGTTTCAGGGATTTCTTATCCCAAACACTGAAATTCTGAGTTGATTTTATGGTGTCCTTACCTTCAATATTGTACAGTTCCAACTGATAATCTCCGGCAGCAAGTTTCCCAAGGTCAAGAGCTTCTTCACTTCGTTTCACTCCATCCAGAATCACAGACCCTGTCTTCCGGTTTTTTAATTCATCATTTTTATCATACAAATCGTGTGGAAATTTGTTGATAAACTGTTCTTTTGAAAATTTCGGCAGGTTCTGAACTTCTGTTTTAAAATTGTCTCTGAAAATTCTTTGAGGAGCTTCCAGTTTTGATAATTTAACCTGAAAATCTTTTTTCAGATTTTGTTCGTTGTAGTTTTTCGTTTCAACTTTCAGCTTTACATTTTCGTCTGAGAACGTATTTTTTATATCATCAGTTTTAATATAGTGAGAAACTGAAGCTACTTTAAGATTGGTACTTGCCGTCTGCGTTTCTCCGTTACTATCGGTTGCCGAAGCACTGATCTGAAAATTATCAATTTGAATTCCCTCTAGTTTTTCATCTTTTTTAAGATCTAACTTTATCGTAAATTCTCCTTTTTCATTGGTTTTTGCTTCACCAAGAACCGAGTTTTCGTTGTCGTTATCGTTCGGATACCACGGAAAATATCTCCATCGGATATTCTGTTTTTTAATTTCGTAGTTAATCCCTGTATTACCCAACGCTACGCCCGAGAACATCATTGCTTTTCCTTTCAGTTCAATGGCCTGCCCATACTTATATTCAGCTTTTACCGTTTCAAAAGTTACTTCAAATTTAGGACGTTTGTATTCTTCAACCAGAAAATTGGCCACTCCCAAATACTGCATATCATCATTTCCTTTATTGATAGAAATAGAAAACTGCCCATTCAGTTTGCCTTTTGGTAAGATAAAGCTTCCATGATAGGAACCGAATTCATTCGTCGTAAAATTTTGTGAGGAAATTTCTTCGTCATTAAAGTCTTTTAATGTGATTTCCTGCTTCAACTGAGCTACTACACTTTCTTTTGAACCTGAAGATTTCGTATTGATCACTTTGAAATAAACGGTCTGTCCCGGTCTGTAGATCGCTCTGTCGAGAAATACCTGCGCCTTTTCAAGATTATTCATTTCGTACTCAAAAGCCTGATCTGACTCTTCACCATACACTTCCATCATCTGAAAATCATTGGTTTTCGGCTGCTGAACTAAAAATGTTCTGTAGTAATCTTTTTCTGTTGTAGGCGGAAATTTAAAGACCCCTTTTTCATCGGTTTTACCGGCAATTTTATTCAGCGTTTTGCCCTGTACAAACTCATGAAAAACCAATCCCTCATTACTGACAGGTTTTCCGTTTTCCGAGCTCACCAGTTTCAATTCATCTGAAAGTTTATTCCTGCCACTTTTAGATTGGTAAATAATTTTATTATCTGATACAAAAAAATAAAAATTCTGTCCGGATTCCGAATCTTTTTCCTCAGAACCTGCAACAGAATATTCTGCAACATAAATTCCGGACGGGAGCGGTTTTATTTCGAGCGCTGTTTTATGAAGCCGGTAATCTTCGGGGTCCGGTAAAATATAATTTTCTTTTTTTAAAAAGTTCTTTTTTACTTTCGCAAAAGCATCATTGTACGGGTTTTTAGCATACTGTATAAAAGATAACAAATCATCTTTCACCTGGTAAATATTCAATGAAAATTCCTTCACATTCTTAAACTCTGCAACGAGATGAACCGGCTGATCCGATTGGGTCTGTTCTTCATATTTCAGGCTTAAGTAAGGATTAATAATCTGATTTTCTTTGTTTTTAATATTCTCCAGAAAAGGTGATTTCGGATATTGGGTTTTTACCTGACCAGCGGTTGACAAAGCTTCTCTGTGCTTATTTTTCGCCATCAGTTCACTCATGATCTCCTCTGTTATCAGAACTTTGTAATCACCCTCAGCATCTGATCTGAACAGATTCTGAAGCTGTTCCAGCTTATCCTTACATTGATTAAACTGACAGTTCTCAGAAAGTTTCTGATGCATAAAATAAAGTTTTGCATTTCCGGAATTCTGAGCAATCAGGTCATCAAAGATGGTATTGACGGTAGTCCTGTTTTCTGTAAGTTCATTTTTTGTAAATAATTCATTATTCGTTAAAAAACTGACTTTTTTCAGCGAATACCAATCCAGAAGAGTTGGGAAATACGCTATATTATCTGTATTTGAGAAAGCATCTTTGTACTTTGCCAGAGAAATCTTTTTCATGGACTGATTCTTCTGATCAAGCTGTCTGAAATTTTCTTTCAAATAATTCTTAAAATCAAGCTTGCTCCATGTTTCGATTTGAGACACATCCTGAGAATTCATGTTTGTCCTTGCATTAATCTGCCAGGAATGTTCGTTGTAATAATCAGACAGAAATCCTGAGCGGACAGCCTGATACACCAAAAGGTCATCCCCTTTCACATTTTTTTCTGTATTTTGAAGTTTAGCAAAAAATTTTGAGGCAGCATCGTTCTGATCATCATCTGAAGTCTGGTTGACGATACTGAATTCAGCTTTTAAAGAACGGATGAGCTGGACGGCATTATTGTCTTTCATGGCTTTGTTTTGTATGTCTAAAATAATGGGTAAGTTAGATTTATACGTTCCTTTTGTGGTATTCTGCTGTACTTTTTTCCATTGCTGGTCATAGTAGTTTTGTGAAAAAGCCAATGAAAAATTCAATAACAAAAGGAAAAGAAACAAAATCTTGGAATATCTTTGCATAAATATTATTTTTACTAAATGAATTGCTTAAAAGTACTGAAAAAATCTCTCATAGACAGTCAATTATACGTCTCTTTAATGGGAACTTTCTTCGCCGTATTTTTCATGCTTGAGCAAAACACATTCCGTTTTCCATCGGTGCTCCTGATATTCATTACCTACTTCAGCGGCTACCTTTACACCAAATATCAAAACACCGAATATTTTTATAAAATTTTCATTCTAAATGTTATTACAGGATTGGTTTCTGCCGCCCTGATTATTTTCAACCATAATGAAATACGTCTGATCAAATGGTTTGTCATTGTGGTGTTAGGACTTCTTTACAACAGCTTCTTTCTTGAGACTTATATCCGGAAAATCCCTTTACTGAAAGTTTTTTATGTCGGTCTGGTCTGGGCATTAGTCAATGCGTGGCTGACCTTGCCCGAGTTTAACCTGCCTGTATTTTTCATCAGCTTCTTTTTTGTGACCTCTCTTGTTTTACCTTTTGATATCCGGGACATGAAAAGTGATACGGTACAGACCTTCCCCAAATTAATCGGAGTTCAGAACACGAAGTATCTTGCGTACATTCTTGTTTTTATTTCAACGGTTCTATCTGTTTTTTATCTGAAAATTCAATTTGCTTTCAGTTTCTTCCTGACCTCAATCATTACTTTTATTTTAATTTATTTCTCAGAACATTCCAATAAAGATTCTTATTTTTCTTTTTGGATTGAGACCTGTCCGGCATTGTGCCTTTTGTTTTTAATTCTGTTGGAAAAGTTTTACCTTTACTGAAAATTTGCAGCAATGGAATCTTTTGAAAGTATTCAGAGTTCAGACTGCACCATCGCTTTATCGGGGAAAACTTATAAAAGAGTACAATCTGCTGTATAAAATTACAGAAAAATGATATTAAGATTTTATTTATTTGGGACACCATCCATCTGAGCTTTAGCGTTAATTAAAAGTTTTCTACAATGATCATCAACAGGCTCACCCTATACAATTTTAAAAACCATTCTGAAAAAAAGTTTGAGTTTTCGCCTCAAATCAACTGTTTCGTCGGAAATAACGGTGCGGGAAAAACGAATATCCTGGATGCCTTACATTATCTTTCTGTAGGAAAAAGTTTTCTTGGAAACACAGATAGCAACAATATTAAAACAGGTGAAGATTTCTTTACGATTGACGCTGAAATCCGGAACGGTGACAGTGAAGATGTTATTAAAATTTCACAACCGAAAGAAGCAAAGAAAATCATTAAAAAGAATGATAAAAGCTACGACCGTATGGCAGATCATATCGGCTATCTACCAAGCGTGATGATCTCCCCTTATGACTCTAACCTGATTTCAGATTCAGGGGAGAGCCGAAGAAAGTTTTTAGATTCGATGATCTCACAGACTGACTCCGGGTATCTTTTCGATCTGATTCAATATCAGAAAACGGTTCAGCAGAGAAATGCCCTGTTGAAATACTTTGCAAAAAACAGAATCTGGGATAAAGATTCACTGGAAATCTATGATGATCCTATCACAAAATCAGGAACCAAAATTTTTGAGAAAAGGAGAGAATTTGTTTCAAAACTTGATCCTATCGTTCAGAACTTCTATGAGATTATTTCTGGTGGAAAAGAAACGGTTTCGGTCGTCTATGAATCTCATCTGCTTACTGATACTTTTGGAAATTTACTGGAAGAAAGCTTAGAACGTGACCGGATGCTGACCTATACGTCAAAAGGAATTCATAAGGATGATCTGCTTTTTGAAATGGATTCTGTTCTGATCAAGAAAATCGGCTCCCAGGGACAGCAGAAATCATTTTTAATTTCACTGAAATTAGCTCAGATGAGCCTGATCAAAGAGCTTACCGGGAAAACACCAATTCTTTTACTGGATGACATTTTTGATAAGCTGGACGATACCCGTGTAGCACAATTGATTAAGCTCGTCAATCAGGAAAATTTCGGACAGATTTTCATTACAGATACACATAGGGAACGGACTGAAAATGTGGTTAAGAAAATTAATGAAGAAAGTATTATTTTCGAAGTATAATCATTGGTCGGCTGTAAAAAGTAATAATTTCAAAAAACGGATCAGGAAACAGAATGAAAACAACTCCTGAATTTTAAATGTAATCCAAACTCCAAGCTGCGAATATCTAAAATTCACCATGAAAAGAAATAAAAAACGAGAATTTCAGTCTTCCGAACTGGTAAAATCTTTTGCCAGAATCTATGGTTTTGAAGACAAGTTAATGGCTTTTGAAATCAAAGACTTTCTTGAGGAATATCTTGATGAAAGTTTATTCAATGAAATTGAAAGCGTCAATATTGAAGACAGAACAATCATTATCAAAATTGATTCCCCCCTTCTGAAAAATGATTTTAAAATGCGCAGAAGCTTTTATCTGAAAAAGTTTCAGGATAAATTCGGAGAAGAAAAGTTTACTGATCTTCAGATTTTGTAGGCATAGATTTCTGCATCATATCATTGGTTTTAAAATCAAAACTTGAACGTAACGGGATGAAAAACTTCAGAGGATTTTTCAGGAAATACCTGAAAATTTCCCTGTAAATTTCACTTACTTCGCCAAAATTAAGCTTTCTGGACCTAAATGCCAGGAACATCGACAAACTGAAACTTACCAGGAAGTTGAAGAATCCGATAATAAATACAGTAAGAAGCGCCAGCCAGAAGGTATAAGAGTCTACACTGAAATCTCTGCCATACAATCCCAATGCAAAGTTTCCTGCAGCAAAAGTGATGTGACGGATATCAAGGTCTAATCCGAAAAATAAACCGATCGGTGCGGTGGCTCCGAGAAAAACACCAAACCAGAAATTAGATACAATTCCTGCCCAGTTTTTGGCATAATATTTTGAAAGGCTTCCGGCAAATCTGGCTCCAAATACCCTTTTAATCGACTGATTTTTTGCAATCCGGTCCGGAATCTGAAAGAAAATGGAATTATTCCCGATATTCCCGGAGATGATCCCTGAAATAAAGAGGTAAAAACCGGCAATACTTGCATGGAGAATCGCTTTGGAATTAAACGGATCTAAGTCCCTTAACAGTTTATCTGATTTTTCAACGGCAAGATTCTGTGAGAAAAATACATCCAGACCATAGATGATTGCCATTGCAACCGGAAAGGCCAGCAAGACATTTCCAACGAATGCTATAAACTGACTCCTGAATAATTTAGATACCAAATCTGCAAATTCCGTGTTATTCCTTTTTGTATTTCCCTGCTCAGACAACACTTTTGTCATCGTCGCAGCGGTCATTGCGGGCTGTTTGGTGGCTAATGTGAAGCCCATTAGATAAATCATAACAAATCCCATTGCATAATTTAATGAATATAAAAAAGCATGGAAAAAGTCGCTTCCCGGCATAAAACCGTATAACATTTTCAAGACGCACAAAGCCCCTACAATAATTCCTCCACCACTCGCTTTGTAAAACATTTTCATGTACTGCTTCCGGTTGGAGGTTATGTAATGACTTCCTGTTTCTGCAGTATGATTGGTAATCAGATGGGAAATCATCCTGGTACTGTCATTAAAAAGCTCTGAAATATTATTTTTGTGTGATTTATATCGTAGAATATTAAAGATGAGCTGCTTTGATTTAATGATAACATCTGCATCGGTATCAATCACGAGCAACTGCACAATTTCATAAATTCTCTGGGTCTGCTGACGGATTTTTAAAAGAGCCTGATTGATTTTTCCCGAAATACCGTATTTGGAAGAATTTTTAAAAGCAATATTTACGAAATCAAGACATTGCTCTGTATAGATTTTAATTTGTTTATACCTGCTGTCTTTGGAATTCAGCTGTATGTCAGGATTGATCTTAAATTCTTCAGCAAGCGTTTCAAGTTCCTTCTGCAATGCTAAGAACGGGTTATCAAAATTCCTGTATTCAGGTGCCATTCTTACCACTTCTACATCCAGTGCCATTCCGGTTACCCTCCATGAAAGAATATTCATTGAGAAAATAAGTTCCCTTTTGACTTTTGGTTTCTGGATAAAATCTGAGATCCCGAGGATATTAAAAAACTCATTCATCTCATTTTCAGGAAGGTTATGAAGATATTCAAGATCTTTTTTGGGCCTGAAACTGATATTGTCAACCATATACCAAACCGTCTTCTCGTTTTCAACGGGTGGTAAAATTTTATTAAGGATGCGTTTTTTCAATTCAGGAAAAAAAGCATTTTCAGACAGGATGTTGGCTTCGGTCAGAGATAAATTGAAAGGCCTATCCTCAAAAATATTATGAATATAGTACGTAAAATTTGCTGTCAGATTTGGATTTGCCTTAAAACAATTGAGAACGTCGGTAAAATCGACTTTCTTGATGCTCTCTAAAAACTCTGCCAATGGTTCCAGAGAAAGGGTTTCATTCTTAAAAGAAAAAAACTTTTTAAGAACAGATTCAAAATTTTTTGTACTTGAACTGAGAAATTTCATTAGTACAAAGATACTATTTCAAACTTACATTTCTCATCTGTCTCATGATCCAGTTGTGTTTCTTTCTCAGATAGGCTGAAGGATTTTTGGGATCATATTTTTTAGGGTTAGGCAAAACCGCTGCAATCCAGGCAGCTTCCGAAGTATTGAGGTCTTTGGAAGATTTCGCAAAATAATATTGTGATGCCGCTTCGACTCCAAAAACACCCTGCCCCATCTCAATAGAATTCAGGTATCTTTCGAGGATTATATCCTTATTCCAGACTTTCTCTATAATAAAAGTGTACATCGCTTCGAGGCCTTTCCTGATCCAGCTTCTGCCCTGCCAAAGAAAAATATTTTTGGCGGTCTGCTGGGAGATTGTACTTCCGCCTCTCAGTTTTTTCCCTTTTTCATTGTTCTTCATCGCTTTTTCAATCGCCGTGTAATCAAAACCGTCATGATTGAAAAACTTCTGATCTTCTGATGCAATAACCGCTTTTTTCACATTACTGCCCATCTCATCATAGGAAATATAATCCCGGTTCAGCTTTCCGTACTCAAAAAGCCCTCCGATCTGAGTAATGGTAATGGGTGGATTAAAGAATCTTCCCCAAATGATGAATACGACGTTCAAAATAAGAACGATAAAAATAAATTGTTTTACTTTCTTCCACATAGGCTAATAACTTCTGCAAAAATAAAAAATTACTTTGATCTATTGTAATTCTTTCATGTAAGTAAGATGATAATCGGATAAAAGTTCCGGGTGGAATATTTTTATATAATCTTTCAGCACTAAATCAGAACGTACAACTCCGCTTTCAAAAAAATCATTGGCTTTCTGTTTTTCTTTTGCACTGATTCCATAGATCCTCCCTTTGTTGAAAACATCAAGCTTACCGTAAAAAGGATTGATGTTGAGCATTTCTTTCTTTGAAAGGTGATTTCCCGCGTTCACCCAATATTGAGTCTGCCCGGATTTTGCATACACTTCTTCAAAGCTCATAGTGACTGCTTTTTCTTCATTATTGCCTTTTAAAATATAATCTGCATGAGCATCCGCAATACAGTTAGCTGTAAATGTTCTGCCTCCCGGCAGATACCAGACATCGCCATACATTTCGTTGGCTAAAACTTTCGGGCTGAATTTTGACTTTGAAGCCAGCTGTTTCAATTCACTATAATTTTTCTCAATCTCTTTATACTTTTGATCTGCAAGTTCTTCTTTTTTAAAAAGCTTTCCGAAAAGTTTCAGATATGCCGTTTTTTCCAAGGGTTTCTGTTCCATGTACTCATCGAGGAATATAACCTGAATGCCGTTATTCTTCAAAAGCTGATACGTATTTTCAAAACTGGCAATATAATTGGTGAAAATACAGTCCGGTTTCAGGGAAATTATTTTTTCAACATCATATTTTTGTTCGTTCCCAACATTCTGAATTTTTCCCTGTCTGGCTAAATCATTAATTTTTGGAGAATAAATATATTCCGGGCTTGATACTCCAACAAGTACATTTTCGGCATCAAGCTCAGAAATAAATCCTAAAAGACTTGAATTCAGCAGAATAACTTTTTTGAACGGGAGTTGATCCGCTTTCAGATCATATCTGAATTTTCCTGACTGTATATGCACAATTCCATGATCTTCACTGTAGTTCAGCTTTGAAGATATGGAAATTGTGTCGGGCGATGATATTTTTGACTCTTGTTTACAGGATATTACCGATAAAAACGCAAAAAACAATAAAAATTTCAGTTTCATCTTTCAAAGAAAGTAAAAAAGTATTATATTTGCAAACCTTTAAACAAGGCCTCGTGGCGCAACTGAATAGCGCATCTGATTACGGCTCAGAAGGTTACAGGTTTGAATCCTGTCGAGGTCACAAGACCGACATTTGGAGTTTTTTCGCTTCTTTGTCGGTTTTTTTTATTTCCCAACTTTTTGTTTATCAAAGCTATATTACCCGCAAGACTGTTGATTTTGTGGTTTGAAAATGTTCGCCATTGAAGATTAACTTTTCAGGATATATCAAACCAACAATTGCCCTTTTATCAATAGCACTTGCATTCTTATATCTCTCAGAGATTTTTGTAATGGCATTTAATGCCTGCTTCATCTTATTTTCAACATCATTTGTCGGTCCAGAACTTTTTAGTGAGTTTAGTTTAAAAGTGAGATTTTCTATTTCTGTTTTATACTTCATTTTAATTCTTCTAAAATCCTCTTCATCAATCTTATCGTCGATATACATATCTCGCGCTTTGTCGATTCTTTCTTCAATAGGATTAAGTTTGTTTTGAAGAATCTTTTTTTCATCATTCAAGCCATTTGAAACCATTGAAAAATTTTGCTTTAAGATGGTATTCATTATTTTTTCAGCTCCTATACTAAACCTAAATTTTGATAATTCTTCGAGGAAAAGATCATTAACTATTTCAGAATTATGCCTGAAACCGCATGCTGTTGTACAATGGTAATAATAGTAATGCTTACTTCTGCCCTTAGCACCGCTAGCTGTAAGAGTCTTATTACATCTTGGGCAGAGTAGCAATCCTCGTAAAGGATATCGTTCTTCATTGATAATCCTTCCTGCCGGTAAAAATGCGTCCTGATTACTTTTTCGATTTAAAGTATTCTGAACTTTCATGAAAAGTTCATCAGAAATTAAGGGATCATGTTTTCCTTCAACAATTTTCTCTTCTTCATCGTTATATGCCTTTAGAAATAATTTCCCACAATAGGCTATATTTCTCAAGGCATCCATAAATGCGTTTTTTGTGAGTTTTCTACCATCTCTTCTATTCATTTCCTTAAGCACTACCGCACTAGGTAAATGTCCCTTGGCTACCTGTTTGAAAGCCCAGATCATGTTTGTTGCTTCAGGCTCTTTAACTGCAACATACTTCCGTTCATCTTCTGTACATCTATTAATGTATCCGTATGGAGCTATTCCCATCATTCGTCCTTCTTTAATTGCTCTTCGCATACCGCATATTTTTGTTCGTACGTCAGCTTTCTGGTATCAATCGTTTGCAGACAGTTTCTTTTGAAAACAGGGCTTTTTATAAGTATGCCGTATTTTGTAATTTCAGTATCCATTCCCTCCTGATTCAAATATTTATAGCCTTTGTCGTATTTGGAGCGGATAAAAATTCTTTCAGCTTCACTTTCCAATAATCCCAACATATTCACGAAAACCAAAGTTGATTTTGCAGATACATCGGAATATTCAAAAGGAATCACGATAAAATCACTGTAAATCAGCAGATCGCTGTATTTCGCATCTAATGTTCCGGCCAGATCAAAGAGGTTGATCTCGTTGCTGTCTTTCAAATTAATGAGCGTTTCAAAGTCTGCAAACGGCTGTTCTTCGTCTATACATTCTACATCATACAATTTTGGAACATCCAGTACTTCATCTTCTTTCCATTTGTGGTAAAATGATTTTTGATAATCGAAATCAAAAACATTGATTTTCCTATCTGAAATGGCGGAAATGTAATTGGCAAATGCGATCGCCAATGTCGTTTTTCCGGTACCTCCTTTTTGTGTGGCAAAAGTGATGATCATTCTGATTGATTGTCGGTTTTTAGTTTTGGTAAATTCCCTGTCGTTGCTTACCTTCTCTTTTTTCTTCGTTTTTTTAATTCGTTTTCAGCAGGATCTTTTGCAGTTCCCGGACTTTTCGGTAGATTTCCAGATCTTTTTTAGCTCGGTTTTCAAAAAGCATAAAGTCCTTGATTTCTGTTTCCGGATTATTCTTCTTAAAAAATTCAAGCAGGATATTCTTTGTTTCCTGGCTGCGAATATTATAATCCTTCAGTATTTCAAAAGTCTTCTTATCCAGCTTGTCAGAAGTAAATTCAAACACTTCATTCATTTTCAGTAGATCACTTCCTTTATATACTTTTCCCGTTTTGTGGTCGATTACGGTGTAGCCAAAAGGATTTTTATCTTCTTTATGATGAAAAAGCATATCGATCCCGAAAACATCTTTCAGCTTTTTTTGGAGCTCGCTTTCAAAGGCAATCTTCATTTTTGAATCATTTCCTCCGTCAGTAGTTTTCTCTTTTGGAAGCACTGCTTCATTTTTTCTATTATCCTCCACTTTAAAAACCTTATTGGAATACAATTCTTTGTATTTGCTTAATATGGCTTTGATCTGCTTAGCCATTTTTCATTTTTACTGTTATCAAAAACAATTTGATCCCCTGAAATTATCCGCTGTATAACCCCGTTCTTTAAAATGTTAAAAGAATTTTCATCACTTGTGTTTTTGCCTATCTTGTAACCATTTCTGCTAAGTAAAGTTTCCAACTGATTGAGCGAACTTAATTTATAGCTCAACAGTTTGCTAAGTTCCTCTTGAGGTTTCTGACCATACAATTTTTCCATTGTATCACTTAATGCTTTTTGGGCTTTAAGCCTTTCATAACTGTCATTGATCTTTTTTCCTGTCTGTTTATCGACTCTTGTAGTAACTATATGAGCGTGATTATTATCGGTATTAATATGAAAAACCACAATGAAAGGTTGCATTCCGTACCCCATTTCATCCATAAAATTCTCAGCGATCTTAGTCAGCTCTTCTTTCGAATGTTCTTGAAATTTCGTAGAGATCATCGCGTGAAATTGAGGTTTCACTACTTTTTTATTCCCTATCGAAATAGCTCTCAAATAGTTTTTTACTTCCTCCTTGCTGCTTGATTCGTTGATGAAGGAAGGAAAATTCTTCATCAACATTAATTCTCCGGTTCCTTTATCAATTTTCTTATCGTTATAATGAACTCCTGGAAAACTGGGACCTGCCGGATCCATGATCTTAACAATCATCTTGATAGTTTTGCAAAGATTTTTATAAAGATTTCATTCTGTTCTTTTTTCAGAATTAGGATCTCTGATAACTTATCCGAAAAATTTCTAAGTTCTTTTTCACTGATAAACTTCTGACCATTTGCTATTTTTGCAACCTGGTTGATATTGTTTTCAATTTTTCCGAAGATGTTATCTTGCTTTTCAATGAACGCTAATACAATATATGTGTTGAGGTACTGGTAATCCCCTATCTTGTCATTTCCCGTTGTTCCTATACTTCCTCTGATCTTCCCTAAGCTCAGCCATTTTGAATCCTTTAAGAAATTCTCTTCCGAGAGCAGCCAAGCCCCGCCAACTGCCCCAAAGTTTCCGAAGCGGTTATTGGGACCAAAACGGCTGGAACCGTCCCGTCGTCCGGTCAGGTTCAGGATGTACCTTTTTTTCAGCTGATAATTAAATCGGGCAAATACTGCCGTATAGTTATACTCACTGCGCACCTGATCTGAGATCGTCTTGACACTGGCAGCACCGATATTATCAATAAGTGCATTGCTTTCAAATCCCCTTCCCGTGATAGCACCCTGATCAGACTGTGTCTTTTGCAGGGTCGTCCCTATCAAAGCCTCTAACTGATGATCTCCCAACTGATACGTTCCCACGATCTGCGGTTCCAGTATATAGGAGAAGTTTACCTGATTATTCTTGGAAGACGTTGAATTCAAACTCGTCTGACCTAAAGCAGGATTATTAATAGTGTGCGGCTTCAATGACCGTTCCTCGAAATTCTGATAACTGATCCCGGCATTCATCTTAACCGACAGAAAAGGAAACAACTTATAGGAGACATTCAGCCCGTTGTTAAAAAATGCGGTCTTGTTAATATATTCACTCAGAAAAGAGGCCACAGGATTCGTAAACGTACCATTCTCCCAGTTGATATTGCCAAAGCCATCATAGAGCGCTGGTGCATTCGGACTTAGGGTAATACTTTTCAGGGTCAGGTCATCATTCTGAACATTGTTCTTCTGAAAGGAGAATGTGTTGACAAAATTGAACTCCAGTCTCCTGTCAGGCGTAAAATAAGAAAAATTCGCATTGATATTATCCGTCCTGTACCTGAAATCAGCAGGCAGAACCGTAGACTGTTCATTATGACCATAGCTTATATTGTAGGATGTGGTCTCAGATCCACCGCTCAATGAAAGCTGAACCGCATAGGCATAAGCCGTCCCTCCGATCAGTTCTTTCTGCCAATCGGTATATCTCGACTGATCCCAGGTTCCGTTGATGTCATACATTGTCGCAGGATACGGCACATTATCATTCTGAAACCCCTGTTTCCTCATACCGTATTCATCATATCCATCGACCTTGTGATCCTGCTTAAAGAATAGGAAGTATTCAATTTCAGTTCAGACCTTCCCTTCTTCCCTCTTTTGGTCGTCACAATATCGATTTTTCTGATGATACAATTTTTCTTTGTAAAGAAACTTCTTTGGAATGGTATGGTGTGACTGGTACTATTCAAGAAATTTTTCAGAATACGGCAATGGATCTGTCCTTCATTATGGAGGAGCATGGTGGGAAATTCATATTTAATTGATAAAATGGCTGTTTAAAAATTAAAAAGGTTAATTTTATTAAAATTAATAACATTGAATAAATACAAACAACTCAAGCAAATAGGTAGAGGTGGCAATGGCATCGTCTGGAAGGTAACTGATGGAACTAATGAATTTGCTAAAAAAACGATTATAAAATACAAAAATCACACTGCATACAAACGATTTAGAGATGAAATAACTGTCATTAAAAACACATCATACAGTGGGATAATTGAGATCTTGGATTTCTTTATTCCTACAGGTAAAAATATTAAATCGACTCCTTACTACATAATGCCGTTGGGAGTTAGTATGAAGGAATTTTTATCAACAGAGGTTTCATTAGAAAAAACATTTAGTATTATTTCAAATATTATAAATACTGTTGAATACCTCCATAGTAATGGAATCACGCATAGGGATATTAAAATTGAAAATATTTTAGTGATCGGTGATGATCCTAAATTATCAGATTTTGGTTTAGCCAATTTTCCCAAACAAGTAAGGGTATCCAAGCCAAATGAAAAGATAGGTCCGGCATTTACAATTGCTCCCGAAATGAAAAGAATTTCCTCAAGCGCAGAATATAAGAAAGCAGACGTGTACTCTCTCGCAAAGACAATTTGGGTTATTCTTACAAAAAGCTGGTTAAGCTTCGATGGTCAGTACTCATCTTCAAGCACCATCGGTTTAAGCCATTATATTGATGTTAAGATCAATCAAATGACAACTTATGGCTCTATTGAATACCATTCTTTAGTACTACTTGAAAAACTACTGCAAGACGCTACTCACAATGATCCGGTAAGAAGACCTGATATTCTGGAATTTAAGTCCAGATTTGAATTTTGGTTCGAAAGTAATAATGAATATTTTTTACGGAACGGAATTGAGTGGCAAGATGCAATTGAAATAATATTTCCTGTATCAGTCCCACATTCTTGCGTTTGGACAGATATAATTTTCATAAATACAATTTTAGATATTCTATTTTCCCACTATGACCAATTAAACCATGTATTTTTTCCCGTTTCAGGAGGGGACGATTTCACAACTGTTGAGGTAATCAGGTTAAGAGGAGCGGATTATTTGTTTATTAACAAATCATACATTATTAAACCTGCGAAGCTTATTTTTGAGTTTATGGATGATTTCAATTGGAGTTATTTTAGGTTAGAGTTTGATACCATACAACCATTCTTTGGAACTGACATTTACGATAAAGAGGAACACATTTACATTAATCAATCCTACGATATTTTTGAAACTAATAAAAACACAGATGAAGATGACTATAGTCCAAGTTTAAGAGCAGTTTCTCTATGTTTAGAGGGTAGCATCTTAATAGTTCAAAAAACAGCTAATATCAACAATCTTAGCGGTCGCTTCGATCATTATACTGGTTTACATAATACGATGAGTAATTCAGAATACAAAGATTTACTAACGAAAATAAAAAATTTATACTAATGACATATTTAGAATGTATGCTATAGATTATTACTGCATTAGTAATTAATATAGTGTAATTTTAAACAGGTTAATTTTTCGATGAATTTCTTAAAATTTTATTTTTCTTATTTGCAGATTAGAATCGAATCAAGTTAAAATTGAATGTAATGAAGAAGTTAAATCTACAATTATTAAATACCGAGGAGCTTCAAGAATCGGATCTGGAATCTAGTTTGAGCGGGGAAAGCGCAAGAGGAACTTATAATGCCATACAATCCGTGATCAGACTGCATGATGAAGTGCATAAAGCATTGGCAAAGAATGATCTAAGTTCTGACAGAATACTGGCTTTTTCAACCTACATGCATGAAACGATTCACTGGTGGCAACACGTGGGATCGCATCTTGGATTTATCACAAGCATCAGCCATCCCGCCCTAGCGCATTTAGCACATCGTTATCTTAACACACTCGTGAAAAGGAATGAGAAATTCAAGTCCATCATTGAATATGATCAGCACATTTTTTCACAAACCGGAAATAATTCGAATAAGGAAGTCAACAAAATCCTGAATTATTATCATGATATAGGATATGCTAAGGCGTTTATTGCAGATAATGGCAACATCAACAAGATTTTAAATGACAAGCGCTTTTTCCTAAACATGGGACACTCCTTTCATATGCTATGGTCAACTTCGATTTACGTCCTTTCTGTTTCTATAGATCCAGAATTCAATTTCCTTCCCAAGATCAGGGACTGGAGAGAAAAATTCAAACAGGCGGAAAAAGAGCAGGCTCCTGGATTTGTTACGGATGCAGGGATGACCATATCAGAACTTGGCACTACAACAATTTATGAGGGACAAGCGAGATTTAATCAACTTCAGTATCTGTCAATTGCAACTGGGGATAAATATAGTTACGATGATTTCGCTGAGATGGGAATGTTGGAGGGTATTTATGTTGAAGCTTTCAACCTATTTCTTAAATACACAGGGATCGATCGGCCGGATAATTTGAATAATTCTGTTATCGGCCTATTTTTACTCATCTGCGATATTGCGATCAATCCCGTAGAAGGTTTTCCATCCGACATCATGGACTATGAATCTTTCATTATCTGCTCTGATCCCGGAATCAGATTTACCTTGCTTTGTAGCTCTATATCAAAAGAGAAGGACAAATGGACCACTGCCATTCAAGATTATTCACGACAAGAGTATATCGATCTTTCTGAGCAGCTGTGCGAATACATTGTCTGCTTACCACCTTGGGTAGGGAGCGCAATTGTGGCAGACTGGGCTGAAGAACATACTTCTATTCGAGCTCTACTGAAGGAAGAAAGTGAAATGAAATTCAAACCCGAAAATTTATCCATCAGACTTTTTACCGCCAAATACATCAGGTTCCAAGAAGACAAGATCAAATATCCCAATGTATTCTGCTGGATCGGTAGATCAATGACAGGACAAGTTCAGAAAGATTTAGATCTTTCATTGGTTGAGAAAATATTCAACAGACACCAAGCTTTATTTATTGATGTGATCGGTGGAGAGATAAGGCCCACGATTTTCGACGATCATCATGAGGAGAATACAATGGAGACCTTTCAGACATTCTATGCATTTAATACCACGTACGACATGACCTTTAAATGGATCACGGAAAAAGGACCTTTCAAATATGACTATCGCTGGCTGACAACAAAATATTCTGACCAAGAAATGAAAGACTGGGTCAGAAATCACTTTAAAGCAACTTATTCTATATTTCCCGAAGAACTAAAAACATTTGATGGAAAGTAAAATGATCTATAATTCTGCCGTCCGTTGCAACGGATTGACATCTGTATCAAAACAAGTGTCTGCGGTTCCTTTAAATGACAAGACGATCTGTCGCTTCACATCTGGGTAGGCATTGAAGACAAACATCCAAATAGAAAAGAATCCATTGTCGGATGCCCATAACCCCAAGGCTTTCTCAAATTCTGTTGCAGCTCCTTTTGCCGAAGCCGATTGATAGAGAGCCAATGCTATATTTGCTTTTAAAAATGCATCCTTACGATTAAGCCATCTGCGGTCGCTGGCAGTTGGATTGTCCGGATAATTCTGCAATCCAACAAGATTAAGCATATTTTGAGCCCTTACTTTTAAAGCAACCGGCAGGCCTGGATCTACATCAATTTTGCCATCAGGAGTGTAGGTGAATGCTAAATATGTATTATGCACATCCGGCCATAAATAATCTGGTAGATCGACAGGCTTGTCACCCTTGGTAGAATTACAATTGGTACAGCCCAATAAAAAATTAGTCCATTCGAGTTCTAATGTTGGATTCGGGTCTTTTGGCTGGACGTGTTCAACAGCCAGAGAAGATGGCAATTTTTGATTACAGTAGGAACAGTACTGCCCCATCCTGTCAATAAGATCACGACGTGCGTTTCCATATGCAGTAAAAACTTTATTACTCCCATCTGCCTCCAATGGTACAGGACCTCTTTCTACAGGACGCATCGTTACTCTTCTTCTTTTTTAGATTTTCTATCCGGACCTAAAGTGGCCAGTCTCGTCATCCTTAAAAATGCTGCTGCTGCAGGATCATTGATCTCAGCCTCTTTTTCTATTTTATCAAGCTCCCCGGACTTTTCTCTTTTTGTCCCGAAATTATCACCAAGGGTAATGTCATTTAACAACTCAAGATAATATGTTGTTTTATCATAGGTTTTTTGATATTCCAGACTTCTCGGCTCCACTTTCATAATATGGGACGTTACTTCCTCAATACTCATCTTGTCAGGATCTTCTTCCACCACTGCATCCAGATTAATCAATTCTTCCGCTTTAAGTGATTGTACGATAAATGGTGAGTGAGTAGTTGCAATAAACTGAATATTAGGAAATGCGGTTTTAAGATCATTAACAACACCCTGTTGCCATTTGGGATGGAGATGCATATCTATTTCATCAATTAAAACAATTCCTTTAGACTTTTTGACAGCATCCCGTCCATAATGAGAATTCAAAACAACACAGCGGTAAGCGATCTCTGCTACCATCGCAGCCATGGTTCTAAGTCCATCACTCAAATAGAACAAGGGAATGAATGATTCTTTACCATTTTCATCCTTTAAAATTCCACCAAGATCATCAGAGTCTTCATCCCACTCCTGTGGTGACCAATTGGGAATACAGGTATCGATAGCTTCAAATACGGCATCCAACAATACACTTTCCGCTTTGCCCTTCAGCCTTTTCCAATAGGCCGATTTGATCCATTCCATCGGAGAGGTTTTGTCAGTTCGACTGTCAATACAACGTGCATATCCATCTCTTAATCTGGAACCTTTTTTCTTCAATTTAACTGTCTGCTTAGGCTCGACCCACAAACGTGACGTACTGAAGAAATTGATAACTGGCAGATCGATGTTCTCCTCAAGTTCAACATTGACTTTATGGTTTAATCCTTCAGCAATCCTTATAATATTAAAAGCATTTTTATAATCTGTTCGACTTGCTGTTTTTGAGCGCATCCATGCGATTCGATCATCATTGATGATACCATATGCTTTGACGCTGCATCCTTTCTGAGGTACAAACCTATTTTCCAGATCAATTCTTCTTACATCTTCCTTTTGTATATGATAACGTTCCGCTTCATCAATCCCCATAAGAAAAGTACCGGCAGCTACTCGCAACCCTTGTAATATGGAAGATTTCCCCTTCCCGTTCTCTCCAATAACAACGGTGAACTGGGTTGAGAAATGAAAGGTTGAATTTTCGAAGTTTCGAAAATTACGCAGGTCTATTTTATTGATTATCATAACTTTATAATAACATAATAATTAAAAAATACTATTAATTAATATTTATATACAAATATAACAGAATAGATTATATTTTTAGCTGAAATAGTTAAATTTTAAGTTTCTAAACCTATATTTTGGAGTTTACAAAATCTTTTATGCGAGTCGATTTATTTTCCATAGATTAATTTTTAAAATGTTTTGTAACAAGAATTCAGATTAAGAGGTAGGATAAAATTGGAAATATCATAGCACAGTTACTATTTTTTGAGTCATTTTACTCGCTAAATCGATTTCTGAAGGTCAAAGAATTTCTCTGAAAAATTCACTCAATTAATTATACAATTTGTATAATTTTCATTATCTTTGATCAAAGCAAATGATTTCATGAGAATAGATGATCTGCTAAATAAAAAACCAGTTGAGGCGAAAATTGTAGAGTCTGTAAATTACAAAGGAGGTCTACCTTCTTTAACCGATAACTGGAGATTCAACTTCAAAAAACATTCGAAGGCCAAAAATGTCAGGACTTTTGTTTTGGTATGTGAGCACTCTGAGGATATTATTGAAGGATGCCTTATTTTTGAAATGCGTGATAAAACAGATCCTTACATGGCCTATCTGGAAATCTCCCCTCATAACAAAGGAAAAGATAAGAGATATGATAAAGTGGCAGGATGCCTTATTGCATTTGCAAGCAGATTGAGTTTCATTCATGGGGAGGATTTTAACAAGGGATGGCTTGCTTTTGACGTTCAGGAAGAAACACAGGAAGATGAAGAAAAATTAATGACTTTGTATTCTAAAAAATACAAAGCCATGAGACTGGAAGGCACAACATTAATGATCATATCGCCTGAGAATGGCGAAAAGTTAATTGAGTTTTATTTAAATAGTTAGAGACATGAAAGCAACAAAAGAAATTAAAATAGAAAATGTTTTTAATGAGTCTAAGCGAAATCTGGTAAAAGATTTCATCAGCAAGAAATCTGCAGGTCAAAGCAAAGAACGATTGTTAAGAAATGAATTGTTGTCTATTCAATATAAAATCGAGGACTACATTTCAGATGAAACGGCAAATGAAGAAAATCTAAAACTTTTAGATTTCGTAAAAATGTATCTTCGAACATTCGATATTACAAAAAAGGATTTTGCAAGATATCTGGACATGCAGGATTCTAATCTACATAAATATCTTATTGGTGAAAGAAAGCTCAATGCCAAAGTGGCTTTAAAAATAAGCTACTTTACTCATACCAAACCTGAATATTGGTACGGTATCCAAATTAAGAATGAAATTACCGAATTGAGGAAAGAAGAGAAAAACAATAAAGAATATGAAAAATATGATTATTCAAAAATGCTTGAAGTGTGATTCTTTTTGTTTTCTGTTAAAATCTGATATGGAGTAAAAGCAAATAATAGAGACAGGTCCTGACGCAAGTTGGGATCTTTCTTTGTTTTTAAGGATAACCGTAAAATAATAGATCAGCTATGATGTAAATTTAAAGCATTCAAAATTGACGCATCTAATTTGAAAAAAACACTTCAGAAATGAACAAGATTCTAAATTCTTTTATTGATACTCTGATAGAGCAGAAAAAACTGCAATTTTCAGTAGATGAAATGACCATAGATCCAGCTCTTATTGAAAATGGGATGCTGAGAGTTGAAAATGGTCAGGTATTCATCTCGGACTACAAAACTGTATCGAGGGCTTTCATTGAAAGATATAAACAAATATTGAATATCTCGATCAGCAACTCCTTCGAGAAGAATGCAGAATTTATCAACAACATAGAACAAGATTTTAACAGCAGAGGTTTTAATGCAGACTATCTGACACTCTCAAACGAGATTTGGAAAACCATTATCAAAGAATCAAATACGGATCACGGATGTTCGTTTTCCAATTACCTTACTTCTATAGATCGTGATAATACGCCTGAGGGTTTTTATGAGTTTATAGAAGCTTATGCCACCTTATTACCTGAACTGAATTTAACGGTTGATGAGATCGTTGATAATTTTCTGATTCTGGAGGAGATTACGAAAAGCGAAATGGAATATAATGTCGACCTGGGTCTGGTTTTGAATGGCATTAGAAATCTTTCTAAAAATGAATACGATAAGGGTTTACAGATTCTGCAGAAGTCTTTGAACCTGGACAACACGAAGGATGTTTTAACATCAGCTGTTGTTACTGGGCTGTATGAAAATAAAGGTGCAGCATTCTATACATCGGTTTTAAAAAAAATGATTTCTGAAGGGGAAAACCTGAACCCTATCTTTTTTGGACTGTCTAAAGTTTCAGATCTCTCTGAAAAAGATCCTGAATTATTTTTAGTTCTTATAAAAGAATATGGGGATGACAAAAATTTGACCATAGCCGTACTATCTCTTGTCTTTTCAGTACTAAAAAGTAACTATTCTGTCCATCATCAATTTTGTTTTGAAAAATTAAAGTCTGCTGTAGAAAATGAGGCTACCGCGTACTATATATTACGTAACCTCGATCTGAAAGGTGTTTACAACAATGAACAAACCGATATCGTTTTGAAGTTGATTCAGCAGGATTATTTCACTATCGATAAATACATACCAGCAATTGCACAATCTGTTAGACGTTTTAAAGATCTCGAATATTTTAGGCAAATTATTTTGAGCATTATCAACGTCTCTCCTTTCAACCTATTTATAAGAAAATTCCAAACATTTATTTATAACGTCGATAAGATCGAGATCGACAGGTTGATGATAGAACTTCTGACCGATAATGCCGCAAGCAAAAGATTTACAGGAATTGAGATTTTTCAAGAGTTATCACGACCTGTTCCGTACAGATTTACACTTGATATTTTAACATTAGTGCCAATTTCACAGTATAAGCTCTGGATGGCACTAACAGGAGATTTTCACCAGCCAAAAGATAGGCTGACGGCTTTACTACCTTTGCTTAATTCAGAAAGTGAATTGGTCAGGGAAAGTTTTTTGTGCAAGCTGGAAGAAATATCCGAAGATTACGGAGGGCAGGTGCTGGAGGTACTTGAAGAAAATCTTGAAGTTGATAAGCCAACCCACAATATTGCAATTGAAAGAATCAAAAAATACATCAGGGATTTTTTTGACAAACACACAAATTCTAAAAATGAGCTTTCAGAGTTTGATCCTTACAATACCCATTTCAAGCATATTAAAAAATTCAATGATCTTTTCCATAAGAATATGGGCAGGTCAATTGACCAAGGCGCAAGAGAGGACAGTTTCCTTTCGCTTTTGGGAGCAAGTACGGTTCAACTGTCCAAAGGTGGAGGATATCGCTTTGGGACAAAGAAAGAAATTGCACAATTAGGTTCATTTGCATCGAGTTTTACAATGCCAAGGAGTTACTTTATAGATTCTAACCATTATGATATGGAAATTGGAATGCTGATTCGACAGGACTGGAAGGATGAAGAATTTACAGAATTACTAAAAGTGATTGAAAATGAATAGCAGCAACATTATTGTCAGCGAATATCTGTCATCATTAAAAGAGGATACAGAACTGGATCATCTATTCCCCATTCTATTAAATGTGATGGGATTCAGGATTATTCAGACAGCCAAGGAGTCAAAAGGACAGTCCCAATACGGAAAAGATATTATTGCTGTAGGAAAGGATGAGAAAGGAATCATACACAGATGGTATTTTGAGTTGAAAGGTTATTCGGATCGGGATATCACACAGTCTAATTTTTCAAAATCTGATGGGATCAGGGAATCGATCATTGAGGCAAAAGATACGGTCTTCAGAGGTTCATCAGTTTCAGGTTTTAACCATTTACCTGTGAAGATCGTCATCGTGCACAATGGCACACTAAAGACCAATATCAGAGATACATTTGAAGGCTTTATCTCAAGGGAGTTCAAGGAAGGTGAATTCGAACGGTGGGACATCTACCACCTAACAGATCTTTTCAGTAAGTATCTTTTTGACGAATATTTGCTCTCCGATGCTGAGAGCAATAGATTGTTAAAAAAAACATTGGCTTTTCTGGATTCACCAGACAGCGAATTCAAAGAGTTCAAGGAACTGGTCCATATTCAATTCAGAACTTTTGAAGATATCAGAAGTAGAGCTTTTAAGAAGTTATTCGCAACATTGAACCTGTTGAATTCAATCATCTTTCATTACAGCAAAGAAAACAACTATCTTGTACCTGCTAAAGAATGTTCTAAATTTTTGGTCCTAAAAACCTGGCATTGGATCTTGGAAAATAATCTGCAGAACAAAAAACCTGTTGTTACAGAATTCAGAAAAATTCTACAAGGTCAGTTTGAGATATTCGGCGAATACTTTCAGCGTACATTTCCGGTAGCAAGAACACAGAATGGCCTCTATTCTGAATTTGGTGGCTTCTTTGAGAAAGTGGGTTATCCGTTAAGGAGTTTTGAATATTTAGATGATGTGATCTACTATAGCAGATTGCGGAATACCTTGTATAAATCTAAAAATAGGATAGCTGTACACCACAAGCAAAAAGACCTGATCATAGAATTGATAACTAACAACAGCAGTTTCAAAAGACCCCTTTGTGACAACCACTCCATTCCTATCGTTCAATTGCTACTGTTTTTTAGCGACAAAGATTCCTTGAGACAGAAAGATGTTGAATTTTTATTTAGCTATATTGATCAGACCGTTAACAATATCCATTCGGAAAAAATAAAGTTTAACAGATTACCCGAACTGCATAATAACATTGATCTTATCATAGAATTTATAGCCAATAAGAACCGACCGGAAAATTATTGTGACAGTTCTTCAATTCTACTGGCGATCCTTTTGGAAATTTGTGTAATTTTTAATTCCAAAGAGCTTTTTAAAAAGATATTATCCTTTATCGATGATAACCTCAGTTTGCAGATAGTATCAATAGATTTCAGTAGCCAAAATGCAGAAACACTGCTATTTGAGAAACACCTTCATAACGAATATTATGTAGAATGTATAGAAAGAGTTGAGGATGGTTTGACGCTCTTGAAAACAGATGCTGACTTTACGCAGTTTAAAAAGTCAGTAGTAGAAAAGAAAGAAGCTTTGAGATCATACGAAACAGATGCCTTGGGTCTCTCGTGCGTACGTTATCTGGCACACAGCTATTTCAAAAATGAAATTTTACCTGAAGAGTGGCGGGCACTGATAGGGGATCAAAAAAAGATAATCTGATATAAATTTAAATTATAAAGCTTAATAGTTAATTGAAAAATAAACTACCTGATAATGATTTGAGTAAAATTTCTTTTTGTCGCAGTGTATTTTTAAAATACAATAGTAAATTATTTTTCTATTCTAAGGTTTCTTTTAAACTTCCAATCGAAGATTCAATGATTTTCTTTTGACCTTTTAAAAAGTTTGTATTTTCCTCTAAGGTCAGTTGTGGAATTTTTATATTTTTAGTTGAAATGAGATCTACAGTAACTTCCTGAGAACAAGTCGGACATTGGTTGGCACCTCTCTCGCTGATGATATTTTCGTTAAAAACCTTTTTTAAATTATTATGATCTTTTATTTCAGACTCTACAGTTTTCAGTTGACTATTTAAAATCAAAGATTGCTGACTATCAACTCTCAATTTATTTTCAAATCTTTCGATATAATCCTGTAGTTTATAATAATCCTCTTTTTCTTTATTAAATGTGGCTAATGCAATTTCTCTATTTTCTCTAATAGTTGATAATGATCTTTGCTCTAATTCTCTTACATGTTCAGATTTAAGTTCTAAAAATTGATTAATGTTAATTTTATCTGTTTCTGAAGTACTAAACTGTCCAGTAATTTTTTCTATTAAAGTTTTATCTCTGGTTAGTTCACCAGGAACATTTATAATTGTTGAATTATTTTTTCGTTCCAAGTAAGAAAACGCTCTTATTTTCTTTCTCCATTCTTCTGTTAAAAAGCTTTTTTCTTTACTTAGAATATCTTTCTTTGTGGATAGATTTATTTCATTAAGGTTTAATAAAAATTCTACGATCTTTTCTTTAGCTTTTGTTATTCCGAAGAATGGCATAGTTGCAAAAAAATCTGACCAACCTTTAGTTTGTTCTATAAACAATGTCGAAAATATGGTTTGAAGATATAGCAGACTGTAATTACTTGTTCTTGAGCTGTTACTCACTTCTGGCAGCTAAATATTGATAAATTCACTAAACCAATTATAAAAACCATTTAATCCATCATTGTTGCCTTCACCATTCACATAAAAAATTTCAAAATTGAGATCATAACTTTCCTTGGAAAGTTCAGCGATACTATCGTTGTACACGTTAATATTTGATGTCTTAAATTCAGAAGAACTAGACTTAATATATCTCTCTAAAGTAACAACTTTATTATCATCATTTTTAACTTCTAAAAGAATTTTTGAAGATAGTACTCTATAATAGTTTTCCTCATCATCATTCGGTTTTATAATAAATTCTTGTTTTAATGCTTTATCTAAAGCTTTTTCATTGTGAGCACCTAAAAGTTCTTCCATTCCCAACGCATAATAAATACAAGTATTTATTGTGGTCTTACCTCTTGAATTTGGTCCTGCAATGATATTTAAGCCTTGATCAAAATTAAAATCAAATCCATATAGATCTGTAATATCGACGCTTTTATCGGTTAGTACTTCTGATTTTAGTCTTTGTATAATAAACATATATAATTTTAGATTAGTGTCCAATTATTATTTGCTCTGTGTAATCTAGCTTTTGGTATAATACCCAATGCTTTAATTTTTTCAATTTCATCAGTAAAAAGCTCAAACTGATTAATAGAATTTACTATTTCTTCTCCTTTTGCGGTTATTTTTATTTCTAAAGTCTGGCTAACAATAACCTTATCTAAAAAAGAGTTTATAAAACCTAATGAGAGTACTTCATCAATCCCATGTTCAAATGTCCAGGGAACTAAAGTGTTTCTTTGCTGTTTGGCTACGTCAAATAATATTTGATAATTATCATCGCTTCTTAAACTCCAGAAGACCAAATGAAGTAATTCTAAATTAGCTTTTTTCGCATATCCACAATATTTAATTATTGCTAGTAACAGTACGATCTTATAATATCCATTATTGAACGGTTTTTTGTTGTCTGTTTTTTTATAAGTGATGGTTATTAGACAGGTTGAATTTTTATATATTAGAAATTAACAGAAATTTTGGATACAATAATTTTCCGCAACTTAGTCGAAGTTCATGTAATTACAGGATAAGAGATTCAATTAGATACGACACGAAAATTTAGCGACCATTCCACAATACACTACTTCAAAATTCAGTAATAATACTGAATTATTTTTTTAGAAATTACATTAATATTGTTTTATTGATAAAATTTCAAGTAAACCTGTTAGCGCAGGTTGGGGATTGATGTTATTCACTATGCTTTTACCTGCTGGTCATAATTTAGCTATGATTTTAGTAACTATTATTATGCCAAAAGAGCATATGGAACATCCTCGAACTCCTAAATAGGAATTAATTTCATACTAAAATTTTACAAATTTATATGGTACAAAGTGAGATTTGTAAAATAGGCTAATATTTTTTTTTATTTATCACTACAGAATCTTATTGCAATTTAAAAAACTAATCAACTAAAAACTAATAATCTAAATAACCATGAAATCAAAATTTAAAAAACTGATGTTTTTAAGCATTACAACAGCTGCTTTACTGGGGTATACATCTTGTAAAAAAGAGACTTACTCTACAACTAAAACAAGTTTAGCAAGTATTTTTGAAGATTACAATAAGAATAACGAAATTAAAAATACAGTTGATACCATAGTTCTTGACAATGATCAAATGTTTGTTGACTGGTCTTGGCAAAAATTTTTATGGTTAACATCAAATACCGAAGATAATGTTCCTGTATTTATGAAAGAATTAAAACAGGTTAATGATTTTGGTGAAGAAATAAAAATAGATTCTTTAAAAAAGAAAGGATTACCATCTTCATACCTAAAAGATGGTAAATTACCATTAATCTTAGATTTGTATCAACAGGCAGACGGAACAAAATTGAGCAGCAAGAGCAATTCTCTCGTAAGATATTCGATACATGCTAATGACGGAATATTAGAGATGTTTAATTCAGCCGATGCATCATCAATTATTAGCCAAGCAGCTGAAATACTAAAAAATGACAGCTTAAAGCGTTCTATCCGTGAGAGTAAAGATCAATATCCGGTTGGTGCTACCGAAATTAAAATAGCTTGGATAAAAACATCTGAAGTAGTAGATTCTACTAAAACTTTTAATATAACTGCAATTGTTAACCAACCTGATAAAAATTTTTACGAAAATTATAATAACGTTGAGCTACAGAGAATGTCTATGATTGGCTTTCATATATTTACCGTTACAGCAGAGCACCCTGAAGGCGTGTGGTCAACTTTTGATCAACGGGATTTAGCACCAGACAGAACAAGTTTTCATGGAGACCCGGTAAATTCTAAATCAGATAATTACACATTATTCGATGGAGGTTCTGCTGGAAATACAGAAGATGGAATTATTCAGGATACAACCACTCTTACTCCAGAAGTTAAAAATAAAGTATTTCAATCCTATCCTGAAGGAGTCAGATACAATCAGGCATCTCAAGGAATGGACGTTATTAAAGAAGATAAAGAGTTTGCTGCAATGATTAAATCCAGTAACGAATTAGCTAAAAAAACCCTTACGAATGATAAAGTTAAAATATGGGCAAACTATAAATTAGTTGGCTCTATATGGTCAAAAACCAATGCTCCAATTAATGAATTGCTGGATGGAGATTTATCAAAACCATATGGTACCGGTAATGGGGAAAGTTTTGGGAGTTTAGATTTAGCAAACATCACTATGGAAACCACATTCCAATCAGGAGGAATGAATTGTTTTATTTGCCACTCGATGAATAATAATTTATACCGGACAAATGCATCAAAAAAAATAAATGTTAAGTCCCCTTTAATCAACTCACATTTATTTGAAAAATATGCAGAATTAAAAGCAGCATTATTAGCAAGTCAGGGAGCATCCAAAACTGACAGTAATAAAAAATTGAATACCAGTACAATAAAATCTTCTAATAGTATAGGTAAAATTAGTAAGTTAAAAAATAGCATAAGGGAATCATCTCGTGAAGAAGCTAGAGAATTACTTAAAAAGTAGTTATAAAACCCTTAAAATACCGGATCGATATCTAATTTTAAAAATTTGCTTTAAACAAGTCCAAAAAAAAGGAAGATACAAATTCGATCCAGTATTTGAGACAAAAGTAGCTCTACAAAAACCATCATGTGTTAAATAACAAATTAATTAAAACTAAAAAAAATGGAAAAAAAATACATATCCGATCTTAAAGCTCAGTTCATAGATACGTACCAAAAAGTTATGATAGAAAATGGTGCAAACCCGGCACCAAGAGCCGTATTCAGAAAACAACACGGTATAGTACATGGAGAATTAAGCTTAACCAATAACTTACCGGTTAAAAAATTAGCAGGTGATCTTGGTTTCTTTGGAATTAAAGATAATTTCAAGTGTGTACTGCGTTTTTCAAGTGATACAGCCCCTACAAAAACAGATGTAAAGTCTACCATCGGTTTGGGTTTAAAGATCTTTGATTTACCGAATAATGCTGAAGGGTTTGGTGGAACAAATACAGATTTTATATTTCAAAATATTGATGTGTTTTTTGCTCAAAATGCACAGCAAATGGTAGAATTCACTCAAATTTCCTCTTCTGGTGATATCAACCAATTAAATGAATATTACAGGGAAAACAAAGAATTGAAACGTATTTTAGACCAAATGGAAAAATACGAAGACAGTTGTTTAACCACTGCTTACTACCCTATCATCCCATTCCGATTAGGCGAAAAACACATGATAAAACTACGGCTTAAACCAGCAGTTGAAGAAAATTTCCCTGTCATTATGAAGCAGCCGGATTATCTCGCTAAAGATTTACAGCAAAAATTATCTACTAATTCTTTCCAGTTTATTCTTGAAGGACAGATCAAAGAGATCGATGAAAAAACAGCAGATAATCTACAATTAAAATGGGATGAAAGTTTTATTGAAATTGGTAGATTAAACCTTCCCAAACAGGATTTGAATCTGATTGGAGTGAAAGAACTTGGTGATCATATCAATTTTAACTGCTGGCGTATAAATTCATTAAATCAACCTCTGGGCAGCATTGCTGAAGCAAGAAGAGATGTTTACAAATATGGTGCAGAAACGAGATACAGTGCGAATGGTTTAGAGTTCAGAGAACCAAAAGGAGAAATCTGCCCTTTTCATGCACAAAACAAAGACCAAAAAACAGTTGATCACGAAATTGTGAGTGCTGCAATATATCCTTCAATAGCCATTATGCGTGTAGGAAACAGTGATGAGTACTATATTGGGCCACAAGTTCCGGAACCCATCATGTCAAATGATCTTTCTTTTTACAGAGATCGAGAAGGTAAAATTAAAAGACAAGCAGCAGAATTCAGAATATATGGTCTGAATATTAAAGGAGAAGTTGTAAAAGAACTTACCCACCCTGATCTTAAAGACAGCGTTGAAATTGATTGGTCGTGCCATTTAGCCAACCAGAAAGCAGCCTGGTATCAATTTAATCTTGCATTAGATATTCCGGAAGCCAATGAAGATGAATATAAATATTCATTTAAAAGAAATTCAGAGATCCTGGATCGTATGAGCCTCGTTATTGATGGAGGGGTAAAAAATATAAATAGCAGATCGATCAACAAATCAGCAAAATTTAAAGCAAAATTTTTAAGAAACACAGAAGTTTATCTTGGAGAAATGTTTTTTGATAAAAAATCACCAAATTCTAAAAGATTACATGTACTTGGAGGTAAAGGTATATCCAAAAGTGTTAAAAATGAAATTGCTTTAGATTTTGCAAATAATGACGGTTGGTATGATGACACTTCTGACGGACCTGTAACAGCAAGTGTAAAATTCAATAATAAGGAAGTTAATGTAAAACCTGCCTGGGTAATTTGTGCACCTCCGGATTATGCTCCTGTGCAACAGTCGGTAAGAACAATGTGGGACCTGATGAGAGATTTATCTGTGAGAGAACTTAATTTGCCTTCTCCACTTAGTCCTTCATTTTCTTATGATATATTTCCCATCTTTAAGAGAATGACAGAACTGCAGTGGGTAAACAAAGGTTTTTTAACCACTTTTGGGTACAATGGAGCTTATAATTTCAATGAAAATATATGGATTGAAAAATTAAGGGATGGAACTATGAATAACTTAGAATTCAGAAGACAAATGTTTAATCAGTTCAGGCAGTTTGATCTCCCCGGTTCTCAATCTCCGGCTTTATGGCCTTGGCTATATGGAGATGCTACGGAAATAGTAGGAAACGGAAGCCCCAGACAGCACAGTACACTCACAGATTTGCAGATCAAAATGTTGCAGCAATGGGTAGATGGTAATTTTATTGATGACTGGGGCACCTATAAAACCAATTATATCAGTCCTAAACCTTTGGATGACTATCCTGTAGAAAAACAAGCTGATTTACTTACAAGAGCTGCTTTAGATTTTTGTTTGGCAGATGCTTTTCATCCAGGTTGCGAAATGACATGGCCGGTAAGAATATCTTCTATGTATGATTCACCTTTTAGATTTAAATTTAATAGAGATAATCTTATTAAAGACAACCTTGATTACGGTCCTTTTATAGATCAAACGCTACTTAATAAAATAGTTAACCCTTTCGGATTTCAAGTTGCAGGCAGTATAACACGCTGGATGGCTATTCCCTGGCAAACAGATACAGCCTCCTGTAAAGACGGATACGACAGTTCGTATGACTCTTATATTCCCACATTTTGGCCGGCACGAGTGCCTAATGAAATTATTACTTACAAGCAATTTAAAGCTTTACAGGAAAAACAGGGAAATCCAGAAGAGCAATTAGAAATATTTAATCAACGTTTTGAGTGGCTGGAAGATTTACCGGGTCATCCTACCATTTATTCTCCATACGAAGAAATTATCAATAAAATGGTTACTCATTTTGATGCTGTAGGCACGGTGTTACCTATGAAATTAGACGAAACGATTACGAATAACAATAACACTAAAGTTCCAGATACGGTACAGGTTGCTTTAACCAGCTCATACACTAAAATTATCAATATCATTTTAAAAGAGACCAGACAAAAGCTGATAGATCATGTCGCAAAAGATAAGGTAATTGAAATAATATCAGATCATGTATTAAATTCTTCTAAATTACAAATTGACGAAGATGTAAAAAAAGAAGCGGAGCATATACTCAATAACTCAGAAGAATTAGAAAATCTACTGTCAAAAGTTCAACAAACAAATAAAGATCTTCAAATAGAATATGTTAAACCAAATCAAAAAATAGTAACTATTCATGAAAGATTTAGAAGGCGTTTTAATGCTTAATAATGAATAACGATTTCGACATTATAATTATTGGAGGAGGCATAGCGGGCTGTATCGCTGCTATGCACCTCCATTTGTTTTACAAAATTTTAGTCATTGAAAAGCCAGAAAACACAAATGTTTTGCATGGGGAAACTTTAGTTGCATCCAGTAGACGTATTTTTAGTGAATTAGGAATTGATATTGATGCAATAATGCAAAATCCATTGATTGGCAAACCAACGATTGGTATGCAGTCATACTGGGGAACCCCTAATCCTATCATGCAAGACAGCATACAGAATCCTGAAGGCCACGGCTGGTCTATTGATAAGAATAATTTTGTAAATGAATTACAAAAAATAACAAGCGAGCGGGGTATTACAATCATTAGAGAAAATATAATCAGTGTTTTAGAAGAACCTCAACAATGGGCTTTAATCACAAAGACAAAGGAGGGTTTTAAAAATAATTATCACGCTAAATTTATCATAGATGCTTCAGGACGCAGAAGTCTGATGGCTCAAAAAATGAACATTAAGCATCTCAAAAAAGATCAACTTATCGGGATTCATGGAAGTATACACATTCCAACGGTAAAAGAACTTTCTACAATCTATACTGTTGAAAATGGATGGTGGTATATTAGCAAACTGCCTAATAATAAACACTTAATTAGTTTCTTTACAGATTCCGATTTATGCGATAAAAAGTTGACAAAAGATGGAGAATTTTTTAAAAATTATTTTTTAGCTGAAAAAGATTTAATTAAAATTTTAGAAATTAAAGAAGAAATATTAGATTATGAATTTTTAGGTACAAAAGCATCACATTCGTCCTATCTAAAATTTCCAGTACAATCGAATTGGATAGCAATTGGAGATGCATGTTTAACCTTTGACCCACTATCCTCTCAAGGAATGTTTAATGCTTTAGCAATGGCTGCCCAATACTCCAAATTGATCATTAAATCGAATGTAGTTCATACCCTATCAGGAAACATTAAAAATGCATTTATAGCAGAATACCATCGTATTGCAGAAAATATCTGGTCTCGTTATGAATATCATCATTATATTTATTACAAGATGGAAAAAAGATGGCCAAACCAATTATTTTGGAATAGACGTCACTTTCTTACATAACCTCAGTTCGGGATAAGGCTCTGTAAAACGCAAAGCTAAACAAAAATAGTAATTGCGTGATTTACTAAGATTTAGGATAGACAAAGGCGTGAAACTTATCAAGGTAATACAAAATTCTTGTATCGCTTTGATAAACGAAGTGGTATTGTTTAACTTGAAAGCATTTCAAAAAGTAGAATTTCTTTGTTTTTCTTTGCGATAAAATAGCATCGTTTTGAAAATCAATTATTTAAAAAATTGTTTATCCCGAACTCAGGTTAAACAAGCATTATTGATGAAATTAAGTGATGAGATTTACTTAAAAATTAAAGTAATATATACTTTTAGTAATGGTCAAACGCTTTGGCAAGAATTTCCTGAACCCTCCAGTTGTCATCTATTGCAACTTTTGTTTCAAGTATATCAAGTGCTTTTTGGATTTTCCACCGATAATTGGCTGAAGAGATAATTGGCCAACATTCTGACCTGATATGCCTCATCATCCAGCAATTCTGTGGCAAATTCAAAATCTATTGAAGCATTTTTTAAGATCGTATCACCAGCCTCAATGATATGTTTGAAACCGTGTTCAATATTTTTTATTTTGTCAATGAGTGCGTTCATTAGCTTTTTATCTATTACACTTGATCCCAAATTTAAAGATATTCTCTTTAAATTTCGACAGGAAGGAAAGGAATATAACTAGAAATTTATTTGATTGGAGATCAGATTTTTTGATTTTGATTTACAGAAAATGCTCTATTTTTACTAAAAATTAATCTCAATGGATTATCAGACATTTGAACCTGGCTCAGACTTAGCGATGCTGATCAAATGCTACTGGACACTGGAAGATTCAAGGCTGCAGACAGCCGGAAAGCAAACCATCATACCTGATGGCTGCATGGAAATGATCTTTCATTACGGCGACCTTTACCGCCAGTATATTGGCGATGGGAATAGCATACTTCAGCCAAGGTGCTTCCTCATTGGTCAGCTCACACGGCTGCTTGAAATAGAACCCACCGGAATAACAGGCATCTTTTCCGTTCGTTTCCATCCCAACGGATTTCTCCCCTTTGCCGACATTTCGATAAAGGAGATGGAAAACACGGCTGTTCCATTGGAAAAACTGTTCGGAAAAGAGGGGTGTGATATTGAGGAAAAGATATTGGGAGCCAATTCCGTAAAGGAAAGGATCTACCTGATTGAAACATTTTTACTGAAAAAACTGACCCGTTTAGAAACCATTGACCACATTGTGAGATCGACCGTTGACACCATTATGACAGGTAACGGACAGCTAAGTATCGAGGAAATCTCAAAACAGACCAAAATACACCGCAGACAACTGGAAAGAAAATTCTCCTTAGCCATTGGTCTAAGTCCCAAACAACTTTCAAAAATCATCCGCCTCCAGGTAGCACTTAAAATAATACTGACCGGAGAAGTAAAAGATCTGACATCATTGGCTTATGACAACAACTTCTACGACCAATCCCATTTCATAAAAGATTTCAGAGATCTGGTAGGCATAACCCCTAAATATTTCTATGGCGGGCATTTGAAAATGACCTCTCTTTTCATTACAGACTGACTTTGTCGCATTTTTACAATTTTTTGTTTTCTGAATCCTGCAACTTTGCATTTAAATTGGTTGATCTGACATTTAAGAATAGCCATCATTCAACTCAGTAAAAAATCAAAAAGATGAAAAGAACAAATATTTCTGTGGTTGCTACCCTCCTGATACTATGCACTTGCACTATAAAAAGAAACAATGGCATCAGCAGAATCGAATGGCTGGTCGGCACTTGGAAGCAAGAAACCTTTAGAGGAAGTATATATGAGACCTGGAGGAATACCGGTAAAAATGAGCTGAGCGGTAAAAGCTATAAGCTTAAAGGTAAGGACACCATAGTTTTTGAAAGCATACGTCTGGTTCAGGACGATGGGCGGTTATTCTATATTCCTTCTGTAAAAGATCAAAATGGAGGTGCTCCCATACGTTTTAAGGAAAGCACAATTTCTGAGACATTGTTGGTCTTTGAAAATAAAGAGCATGATTTTCCACAGGTCATCTCCTATACAAAGATTAGTAAAGATTCTTTGATGGCAGAGATTTCAGGAATCAGGAACGGAAAGGAAGAACGCCGGTATTTTCCTATGCATCGTATCCGGTTGGAAAAATAATGAGATAGTATATCAATTTTAAGATGGATATGATTCATTTGCAAGAATAAGTCTGATATTATTTTTTAAAGATCATTTATAATCCGTTAGCATCATCAAATTTTTTATCATCCAGCTTTTCATTGAAATGTTCTCTTCTTTCCGACCGATGGATCTCCATGCCATACAAAAGCATTCTGCATGATCTCTTCGGCATATTCCTTAGATGAGATCGCCCGCAAGGCGAGAACATACAAAATACAGGAATACTCAGAGTAAAGATATTCAAAGGCAGCAGGATCATTGCTTCTTATTATTTCACACAATCGTTTGTGGTGTTGATCATTCTCTATTTTTTGGTCGTCGGGCATTTTTTAATCATATTTTTAGTCCATGAATTATTCAGCTAATGAACAGTTAATAAAATAGATAAATAAGAGTAAAAAATTATAAATGCCCTAAACAAAATTTCTCACCCACATTATAAATAATTCAGTGGATGTACTAATTTAGCGTCCGGTAAAAGTTAAGCATAAAACCTTAATTTTAACCTATGAAACGAGAGCGAAAAATCTATAATCCTGCTTTTAAGAACAAAAAAACTATCATTTAGCACTTAAATTTTTATGGCAGAACAGTGAATGCTGTCTTTTAAGAAACAAATAAATCAGATTTTGTAGCGTAAATAAAAAAAATTAAGATGATTTTAAGAAAAGACCGCCGGGTTCAGTATACCAAAAAACTACTGAGAGAGGCTTTATTTGATTTGTTGAAAAAAAAAGAATTAAGCCAAATCTCCATCACAGAATTATGTAAAACCGCTGATGTAAATAGAAATTCATTTTACCGGCATTATACGGTTCCTCTGGATATCCTGCTGGAGTTGGAAGAAGAAGTGTTTGAAAAATTATCGGCTGCACTGCGTAAAAGCTACAACATGGATGAAGTGATATTGCTAAGCTGTCAGCTGCTGGAAAATGACAAGGAAATGAGCAAAATAGTTTTCACCAAAGGAGATGGAAGCGGAATCTTATCTCGTATTCTGACCTCTGTACGAAATCACTTTCCGGTAGAAAATCAAATCGAACTGACTCCGGAAACACAACCGTTTGTAGAAATGGCCTACCAATTTGGAGAAAAAGGCAGCATTGCTGTCATCAAAAACTGGGTCGAAAATGATTTTATACACCCTGCCGAAAATGTTGCGCAAATGATTATCTATTTGGTTAATAAACTTAACAAATTATAGGAAAAGTAAGATTTTTATCAAATCATTTTCCTACACTTTGCAAATTATTCCGAAGGAATCAGATAACAAATCGTCCACTTTCCCATGTAGCATAACTAATAGTGAAAATTTTATTTGCACAGTCATTTGAGTATTTACCCTCGGAGATACTGGCTGCCCTATTTATGTAACAGAATTTGCTGCCTGCTAAATAATATGACTCAGTTCGTTTCAAAAATCCTAAATAAAAAACACAAATATCAAACGGGTTTCATCTATTTTTTTATTTTAACTGATTGTATCTGGAACTTTTACCATTACTTCATCTAAAAACTACATTCAGGTGTTTTGTACAATAAAAAACACCTGATCATAGCCATTCGATCATTATTGTAAACATTATATTGATAATTTCTTAATTTAAATTAATAAATATCTTGGTAATTTCAGATAATGGTCTTAGATTTGATTTTAATAACATTCATTATTATGATTTAATTTTGAATGACACACCACATTACCTTTAACTTATTATTATGAAGAAACAAATCGTAATCGTTGCTTCGTTTCTGGGAGCAATCGCTTTAGGAAATAACCATGTTCTGGCACAAAATTCTCAGAACGCCAGCACCTCAGTTAACATTATTTTAGCAGATGTTCTTGCAATGGACGTGGGAACTGCTGCTTCCGGTGGAACTGTTGATTTTAATTATTTGAATACAGCAGACTATAATTCTCAAAAAAATGTGACGGTTCCGAATAGTTTGGTCATCATTTCCTCGAAAAATTTCGATATAAAAGTAAAATCTGAGGGTGCCAATTTTGTAAGTGGTACAAACGTTATTCCGGTAGATATATTACAGGTCAAAGCAATACCTGGCGGAAGTTCAATGGGAACACTGAATGAGGTCACCTTATCGACATCCGATCAGGTTCTGGTAAGTAACGCAGCTTCAGGGGCAAAACAATCCTTAAATATTGCCTATTCTATTTCCGCAGAAAAAGCATCGAAGGTGCTTCTTGGAAAGCCTAAAGGAACTTATACACAAACGGTAACGTATACGGCGACAGCTTTATAATAAAAACAAGCAGTAGTTTTATATAAGCCCTCAACACTTTCTAAGTGTTGAGGGTTTTTCCATTTATAGCGATTGAATTTATACTGTAATTATTTTACTACATGAACTTCCATTTTCCACTACAAAAAAACTTTTATTGCCGCTGTAGATTTGTAGTGTTCAAAGAGAACAACTAAACAGGAATAAAAATTAAATACTACGATCATGAAAAAACAAATAGCAATCGCAGCCTTAACTATCGGAGCCTTCATCTTGGGAACTAACAATTTTCACGCTCAGAATACCACTGCAACCACAACCGTAAATATTACCCTGAACGATGTCATCTCTATTGATACGGGAAGTACTGCCATTGGTAATACGGTTGACTTTAACTATGCTACTGCAGCAGACTATAACTCCGATGAAACAATTACTAAGGCCAACTCTTTAAAAGTGACTTCAACGAAGAATTTTAATGTAAAAGTAAAAGCAGGAGGTGCGAATTTCATGAACGGAACCAACTTAATTCCTGTCAATGTTCTGATCATCAAGGCATCTACAGCTCCCGGAACCATGGGAGGCACAAAAAACGCTGTTGTTTTATCTGCTACTGATCAGACTTTAGTATCAAACGCTCCGCTTGGAAGCGCATTAACTCTTAATCTGGACTACACTATTCCAGCGGCAAAATCGTCATCTTCTGATATCTTAGGTAAACCGGCCGGAACGTATACTCAAACAGTTACGTATACTGCAACTGCTTTATAATAAAAACACAGAAATTATATATATGCCCTCAACACTTTATAGTGTTGAGGGTTTTTCTATTTAAACCGAATAAATAATCCTGTAGTGATTTTACTACACAAACTTCCATTTTCCACTACAAAAAAACTTTTATTGCCGCTGTAGATTTGTAGTGTTCAAAGAGAACAACTAAACAGGAATAAAAATTAAATACTACGATCATGACAAAACAAATAGCAATCGCAGCCTTAACTATCGTAGCCTTCATCTTGGGAACTAACAATGTTCACGCTCAGAATACCACTGCAACCACAACCGTAAACATTACCCTGAACGATGTCATCTCTATTGATACGGGAAGTACTGCCATTGGTAATACGGTTGACTTTAACTATGCTACTGCAGCAGACTATAACTCCGATGAAACAATTACTAAGGCCAACTCTTTAAAAGTGACTTCAACGAAGAATTTTAATGTAAAAGTAAAAGCAGGAGGTGCGAATTTCATGAACGGAACCAACTTAATTCCTGTCAATGTTCTGATCATCAAGGCATCTACAGCTCCCGGAACCATGGGAGGCACAAAAAACGCTGTTGTTTTATCTGCTACTGATCAGACTTTAGTATCAAACGCTCCGCTTGGAAGCGCATTAACTCTTAATCTGGACTACACTATTCCAGCGGCAAAATCATCATCTTCTGATATCTTAGGTAAACCGGCCGGAACGTATACTCAAACAGTTACGTATACTGCAACTGCTTTATAATAAAAACACAGAAATTATATATATATGCCCTCAACACTTTCTAAGTGTTGAGGGTTTTTCTATTTAAACCGAATAAATATCATGTAGTGATTTTACTACACGAACTTCCATTTTCCACTACAAAAAAACTTTTATTGCCGCTGTAGATTTGTAGTGTTCAAAAGAGAACAATTAAACAGGAATAAAAATTAAATACTACGATCATGACAAAACAAATTGCAATCGCAGCCTTAACTATCGGAGCCTTCATCTTGGGAACTAACAATGTTCACGCTCAGAATACTACTGCAACCACAACCGTAAACATTACCCTGAACGATGTCATCTCTATTGATACGGGAAGTACTGCCATTGGTAATACGGTTGACTTTAACTATGCTACTGCAGCTGATTATAATTCTGATCAGACAATTACTAAAGCCAACTCTTTAAAGGTGACTTCAACGAAGAACTTTAATGTTAAGGTAAAAGCAGGCGGTGCGAATTTCATGAACGGAACCAACTTAATCCCTGTGAATGTTCTGACCATCAAAGCCGCTACAGCTGCCGGAACCATGGGAGGAACAAAAAGTGCGGTTGTTCTATCTGCTACTGATCAGACTTTAGTATCAAATGCTCCGCTTGGAAGCGCATTAACTCTTAATCTGGATTACACAATTCCAGCGGCGAAATCATCGTCTTCCGATATCTTAGGTAAACCGGCCGGAACATATACGCAAACGGTTACGTATACCGCAACTGCTTTATAACAAAAACACAGAAATTATATATAAGCCCACAACACTTATAAAGTATTGAGGGCTTTTCTATTTAAACCAAATGAGTAATTCTGTAGTTATTTTACTACAAGAGCTTCCATTTTCCACTACAAAGAAACTTTTACATACGCTGTAGATTTGTAGTGTTCAAAAAAGAACAATTAAACAGGAATAAAAATCAAAAATAATACGATCATGACAAAACAAATTGCAATCGCAGCCTTAACTATCGGAGCCTTCATCTTGGGAACTAACAATGTTCACGCTCAGAATACTACCGCAACCACAACCGCAAGCATTACCCTGAACGATGTAATCTCTATTGATGCAGGAAGTAGTGCAATCAGCGGCGCAGTTGCCTTTAACTATGTTACTGCAGCGGATTATAATTCTGAAAAAACAGTGGCTCAGGCCAACGCTTTGAAAATTACTTCAACAAAAAGTTTTAATGTAAAAGTAAAAGCAGGGGGTGCGAATTTCATCAACGGAACCAATTTGATCCCTGTCAATGTTTTGACCATCAAACCTTCCACAGCTGCCGGATCTATGGGCGGAACAAAAAGCACTGTTGTTTTATCTGCAACCGATCAGACTTTAGTATCAAATGCTCCGCTTGGAAGCGCATTAACTCTTAATCTGGACTACACTATTCCAGCGGCAAAATCATCATCTTCGGATATTTTAGGTAAACCGGCCGGAACTTACACGCAAACAGTAACTTATACCGCAACTGCTTTATAATAATTTTTTTTAGTTTGAAAGGTTCCTTTTGTTACGTTTTCAGTAGTTTTGGGAATCTTTTATTTTTAAATAATTTACACCATGCACAAGCTTATTTACCTTTTCGTTTTCCTGATCCTTACAGGGTCTTCTTCAGTTCTGGCACAAAGTATCTCTATGTCGCCGACACGTTTGTTTTTTACCGGTAATCCGGGAGAAAAAGTGACACAGACCGTAACGCTTCAAAACAGTTCGGATAAGGATTATGTATTTAACCTCAACTACAAAGACTGGGTAAGGGAAGAAGACGGAAATAAGGTCTATCTTGATGCAGGCAGTTCAAAAACTTCCAATGCCTCCTGGATATCCACGTTAGAAAACTCTGTAACAGTTCCTGCGAAAAGTACAAAGGAGATTGTAGTAACCATGCAGATTCCGGCAAACGCATCAAAGTCAACCGTTACCAACAGCATGTTGTTTTTTACCCAAATTCCCCAGCAGGCAGATAAGGCACGTATTCAGAACGGCATTGGTATTATCACCTTATTTGAGGTGGGACTTCATATCTTTTATACTCCATCGGGTAACCTTACAAAAAGCCTGGACATTACCAATATTTCAGAGGTGAATAATGAAAATGCAGCAAACAGAAAAGTTGCAGTAAGCATCCATAATGATGGAAACACCATCAATGATGCCACCGTTTCGTTTGAATTAACCGATACAGACAGTGGTAAGGAAATAAAATTACCCGCCATTTCCATCTCGATGCTTCCGGACAGCAATCAGGTTGTTCAGTTTTCTTTACCGGAGAACATTTCAGGGAACTTCCTTGGCGTGGCTATTATCAAAATGGCAGAATCAAATGATATACGCGTAGGCGAGAAAAACTTTAAATTTTAAAATTAAGTCTTGAAACCACAGAATGGAATATCGACATCAATCCTAAGAAGAACAATCTTATTTTTCGCATTTGTTCTTCTGCACTTTTCGTTGGCCTCTGCGCAGGAAAAGAAGGATATCCAAATCCATTTTGAAAATGACAGGGTCGCTGTTGAGAAAGGATCTACGTTTACTGATTTCCTGGTCATTGAGAATAAAAGTTCCGAAGAGATTACCATTCAGAATATCATCCCTGCAGAAACATATCCGGGATTGCTTTTCTATCCGAAAAATGAATTTACCTTGGGTGCGGGTCAGTCTAAAAATCTTCCTGTGAAACTGATCGCTAACGTGGATTTTATGAAACTGAGATCGAATGAGATCAAATTTCAGGTTTCATACACTACCCCAACGGTCACCAGAACTGAAAGCGCCTCGTTCTTCGTCGACAAAGACGAGAACAAAAACATTGCAATCTATACGGAAACCTACGAAAATTTCATTAATCCTGCTGCCCCCGAATCCTCAATTCTGCTGATTGTAGAAAACCAGGGTTACAGTAAACGAACCGTTAAAATTGATTTGCAGTCAATTCCAGATGGTTTGGAGATGATGCCCAAACAACAGAACGTATCTCTGGAAGCTTTGGAAAAACAAACGGTTGAGATCAAAATCAGGGTCAGAAAACAGAATACGGTTTATCCTGAATTTAATATCAATGCAACCGCCACAGACCTGCTTACTAATGAAATCGCAGGAAGCAACACGCTCTACCTGGTTATTTTATCGCATAACAGGCAAATTGCCCGTGGAAATGAATCGGTGAGCGGAAGTAATTTTGCGGAAATGAGCTATAATGAAAACAGTTCAGGTTTTAATTTTCTCCAATTGAGGGGAAACACCGCATTCAGGGTGACTGAAAATTTGAAATCGCGCATTAATATAGGTGCTGATTACTATCTTGAAGACGGCCGTTATAATGTGTATGATACTTGGCTGGAACTTGAGAGAAAAAATACCGTATTACGATTGGGAAATATTAACAGTGTTGATTATGATTACCCGGTTTTTGGAAGAGGAGGTAAAGTTTCTACCAAATTTGGCGAAAATAATCAGATTGAAATTCTTGCACTTGAAAATAACTATAACCTGTACGGTACTTATTTCCAACAGACAGAAGGATCTACCATAGCCGGCGCTAAATATGGTTTTGGAAATGCTAAATCTTTCACTGGGAAAGTGTCCTATCTATTCGATCATGATCCGCGCTTTAACATAAACACACAGGTGGTAAACGCAGTAACATCACTTTTAATTAACGACAAACATATCATCCGGACAGAGCTGGGCCTGAGCAGCGAAAAAGGTCTTTCAAACAGAGATGAAAACGCAGGAGCTCTGATGGGAGCCAATTACGAGGGAAAAATAGGGAAATGGGATATACAGTCTGTTAATTCCTTTGCCACCAAAAGTTATGCAGGGATCAAACGGGGATCTTTTATCTCAAATCAGCGGATCAGCCGCCAATTTTCGCCTTCACAGCGTGCTTTTATACAATATCTGAATTCGCAGGTAGACCCCGAATTCCTGAGTTTCCAGAACGCACCCATTCAACCGGGGAATACGGCTAATCTGCGTTATTATTTCAACAGTACAGAAGCTTTGGGATCAGGTTACCTGTTTTCTCTGAGAAAGTGGAATTTTCTGCTGGCTCCAAAGGTTGAAAGGCAAAAAACAGCCAATTTTTATACCTTACAGGAACTTTTTTCTTACCGGATGGAGGCTAACATCAGCACCACATTGGGTGCCCACGGACTGAACCTGATGGCGGAATATTCTTATTCAAAAGAGGACAGTATGCCAGACTGGTTTAACAGCCTGAAAGCAACTTTGTCTTACAGGTATAAATCTTTCTCACTTAACGGAACAGCCCAATGGAACGCAGCCAATGTCTTTGATTTAACTTCTTATTACAATACAGACCGTAATTTCGCCAACTACAATGTGTATGCCTCATATAATTTCCAGATGCTTAATAATAATCTGACCGGATCATTTTCAGCCGGAACTTTCTATTCGGAACTTTATAAAAACTTAAACAGCAATGTAACCGGTAATGTGGAATATAAAGTTTCGCCTTCCTGGGCGACCACAGGTTATTTTAATTTTTCCGGTTATAGATCTACAGCTGCTTATGCAAGCAGTGGCAGTTATTACCAGTTCAGAGTAGGGATTAAAAAATATTTTACTGCAGCTACGGCTCTTGGAAACCATAAAGTGACATTCCAGTTATTTGAAGACAAAAATTTTAATGGGCTTTTGGAGACCGGTGAATCTGCACTTGCCAATGAAATAGTGAAACTGGACAGTTTTGTTGCATTGACAGATAAAAACGGAAAAGTAGTTTTTCAGAATGTTCCTGAAGGTATTTACACCCTGAAGGTGAACGAAAGTGCGGGCGCCAGACTGATGATGGATCCTGTAATAATGGTAGATAATAATATCAACCGCAAAGTAGGCCTGGTAAAAAATATCAGGGTCAGTGGGAAATTAACGGAAATCAAACAGGCCTATGATATTGTGGAAACGGATGTAACCGGAATCGTGGTGTATGCAAAAAGTGAAGATGGCATGATCTATACCGCTGTAGTTAACCAAAAAAATGAGTTTGAGTTTTTCCTGAAAGATGGAAAATACGATCTCTATATTGAAAATGACAAATACAGCTATACACAACCCACCCAAACTGTTAAGGTAACAAAAGAAGGTCATTCAGAAACTGTAGTTTTTGAATATAAGAAGAAAGACACTATCATTAAGGTGAAAAAGTTTTAAATTTAGAAGTATGAAAAAGATGAAGGCTTTTTTAATAGGAATTTTTACTATGTTCTGCGGGTTGACAGTCACGAAAGCTCAGGATGTGTATCTCCAGATTCCTGAAAATAATATTTTTAACAGGAGTGAATTTACTTCAGTGCCTACAAGGGTAATGGTGAACGCCAACAGAACAAACTGGGATTATGCCTTTTTTGGATTTGCGCCTGTAGCTCCAACATTTACCTCTGTATCCGGACCAACTTTCACGCATTCTTCTTCCTCATCCACTTTACCCAACTCCACTCTTCTGTGGCAGTTAGAAAGTATGGGCGGACAGCTGCCCTCTAACGGATATTCCGGGTTTTTACCGGGTTTTCAGTCGTTCAGTACAAGCGCTGTAAAATGGTTTGAACCGCCAGGGTCTGTTATTTTCGGAGGAGGATTCAACCGGGGAAATATCAATTTTACATTTAAAATACCGGCATCTCAGTTTACAGCCAATGCCTATCGGGCAGGGAACTATTCTATGGATATTCTTCAGAATTATAATGATTTCACTCCTCGTAATTTTAAAACAGTTTTAGTCATTCCCCAATCCATCAGATGGATCACAACATCTTTAACAAAATACATTGAAATATCTTCCCTGAATGATTACCGAATCACAGGCACACGGACATTTAGTTTGGAAAATGCGGAAATCGCACATACAGTCGATTTTAATTTATGGGCGAAAGCTGCTGCCCCAAATATTCAGTTCACTTCTTCCAAAGGTGTTCCGGGCACCAGAAATATAGGAAGCGTTAAATTGGGCAGCAACGGATCTACCCTGATGACCAAAGCCTTAACTTCTGATTTTCAGAATTTTTCTGCTGCTAATTTCAGTGTCGTAGCGGGAAACAGAAACAACTTCCTTCCAGAGCTTTATGTGTCTGCGGAAGATTTTAAAAACCTTTTTTTCGAAGCCGGAACTTATACGTTTGAATTGAACCTCAATGCCAGAAGTACAGATAACTCAATTAACAATTTGCAGAATACGGCTGTTCAGTTAAAGGTGCTACCCCTGTCGGAGATTACCATCCCCGGTTCCGGACGAAATGTAAACTTCAATTTTAATACAGCAGCACAGTACAACAATGGTCAGTCACAAATGATCCCAAACCAAATTATACTGTCCAATAATGAAAGTTTTGAGCTGTATGTAAAATCAGACGAAAATTATTTCAAGAAAGGCGGACTTCAGACCGACATCAATTCCAATATTTTACAGATTGGCATAGATGGAAGTTCTGTAAATGCTCCCTTATCCAAAACTCCCCAAAAAATACTCTTTAACGGAACACCGGTTTTGGACCGGGGCCTGAACGTACGGTATACAATACCATCTGCAGGTGCCCAAAGTCTGGTAGGGAAGGAAAACACCACCTACTCTATCAATGTTTATTACAGCTTTACGGCAATCTAACAATACTCTATAAAAAAATACTTCCTTATGGACATTAATGGTAAAAATCAATCGCCGGATCAGTATTATATTGATAAATTAAATGCATTTGAAAAAAAATATACCGATGTTTTTGATTTACTGGTTTTAGCAGCTGCCAAGATAACCGGTACGGAACTTTGTACCATGAGTATTGCCTCAGAGGGGTACGTTTATATTCTTGCTTCCAGTGATGCATCCCCCAATCATATTTACCCTCAGAATCCCCACTTTCTTTCGGATGATCAGACTTCGGTTTATGAGTTTGGGATCACTGAATTTAAACTTCACAGAAGCTATCCCATCCCCGGTCTGGAGGCCAATCTGACTGCGCATTTAAATGTATTTGACAGGGAAGAGAAAAGTTTAGATAAAACAGAGGAAGAGTTTGTTGATAAGATCCTGAACCAAGTGGCAAAATGGTTTTTGTGTAAAGAAAAAGAACAGCTGTTAACCAATTATGACACGCTTTTTGAAACATCCAACGATCTGTTAGGTGTTTTGTCTCTGGAAGGTAAATTCGTAAAAGTAAATCCTGCCTTTTCTAAAATACTGGGGTGGAGTGATGAACAGTTTATGAGTAAAAGTTTTGTGGAATTTGTTCATCCGGAAGACAGAGAAAGTACTTTACAGGCGGTAGAAGCATTAGCGATGGGAGAAACCCTGTCTAATTTCACCAACAGATACATGATAAAATCCGGAGAGGTAAGATGGATCCAGTGGACTTCTATTCCTGAACCTGAATCCGGTGTTGTCTATACCATAGGAAGAGATGTTACAGAATTTACCACCAGGAAAAAATTACTCAAAAGAAGTGAACACAAGTATCGGCGTCTTTTTGAAAAAAGCCAGGGAATCATAAGTATTCATGACACCGAAGGTAATTTTCTGGATGTCAATGAGGCGGGTTTAAAGGCCTCAGGCTTTTCAAGAGAAGAATTACTTGGCCTAAACCTTTTCGATCTCATCATCCCTGAAAAGCATGGAAATGTAAAAATGTACCTGAACCAGATCAAAACTTCAAATCATGCGTCAGGTGAAATGACCATCCGTAAGAAAAATGGAGAAAAAGCAGTCTGGCATTTTATGAGTGCGATAGACGAAGATATTGACGGTTATTTACAGGTGATGGCAAATGCCGTTGACATCACCGAAAGAAAAAAGATGGAGAATGAGATCCTGGCAGCAAAAGAGTCAGCAGAAAAAGCTTATGCCCTGAAATCTGAATTTGTAGCCAATATGAGCCATGAGATCAGAACCCCTTTAAATGGGGTTATCGGTTTTACAGAGCTCCTTCTGGAAACCAATCTGGACGAAACGCAGAGACAGTACCTGGAAATCATCAACCAATCCGGTATATCCTTATACAGCATCATCAACGATATTCTGGATTTCTCAAAATTAGAAAAACAAAAACTTAAGCTCAACCTGGACAAAGTAGAAATCGAAGAACTGGTTTCAGAAGCCTTCAATATTGTTGCGTACAGTAATACCAAAAAGCAGTTAGAAATGCTCATCGATATTGACGACAGTTTACCCAGATATATATGGACTGATGAGATGCGCCTGAAACAGGTTTTCGTCAACCTTCTTAGCAATGCCTTAAAATTTACAGAGGAAGGCGAGATTGTTTTATATGTTAACGTTTTGGATGATTTGGGAGAAGGAAAAAAACGAATCCGATTTGGAGTGCGGGATACAGGTATCGGGATCAGCAGCGAAAAACAGGCAGAAATTTTCGACGCATTTTCACAGGAGGACGGCAGTATTACCAAAAGATACGGAGGTACGGGTCTTGGACTTACTATTTCAAACCAAATCCTGGCACTTGCCGGCAGTGTTTTAGAGGTCGAAAGCGAACAGGGACAGGGAAGCGATTTTTTCTTTGATATTCAGTTCGATACAGAGGAAGAAGAATATGATTTAAGCTTAACTGATATTAAAAGAGTTTTGATCGTGGACGACAATGAAAACAACCGCAAAATCCTGAAAAGGATGCTGGAACGGAAAAATATTGACGTAACAGAATGCGACAGTGGTCTGAAAGCTTTGCTCCTCATCATGGATAAAACCGAATTTGATGTGATCATTATGGATTATCACATGCCTGTTATGGATGGCATTGAAACCATTAAAAAAATGAAAAATATCATTCCCGAAGTCAGCCATGTGGCACCGTGCATTGTTTTGTACAGTTCGTCGGATGATACTGATTTGCAGGATGCCTGTGACGAATTAGAAATAGAAAACCGGCTTGTAAAACCGATTCGCATGAAACAGATGTATCAGGTTTTATCCACCTTGAAGAATTCTGAAAAGAAAAAACCGGTGCAAATAAAACATGTTGCAAACGAAGTGAGTAAACGCGAAATAAAAATTTTAATTGCCGAGGATAATGCTGTAAATTTACTTCTTACCAAAACTTATTTAAAAGATATTATTCCGCAGGCTTTGATCATTGAGGCAAAAGACGGCACTGAAGCGGTTGAAAAATACCAGAAAGAGAATCCGGATCTTATTTTAATGGATATTCAGATGCCTCATCTTAACGGTATTGAAGCAACAAAAAAAATAAGGACCTTGGAAAAAAACATCGAAATACCTATTATTGCAATAACGGCAGGGAGTCTGCCTGGTGAGAAAGAAAAATGCCTGCAGGCCGGAATGTCAGATTTTTTAGCCAAGCCTTTATTAAAACAAACCCTGTCTACGATGATTCAGAAATGGTTTGGTATAGAAATCTAAAAAAAATAAATAATAAACTATGTTTTAAGAAATACTGGTAGCAGTTTTTTTTAAAGCTTTGACACCGAATTTATGAATGACCCTATCAGCGAACTACAGTTAAAGATCGAAAGGCTGGAAAATGAAATCAGTTTTAAAAACGGGCTGATCTCAATACTGTCTCACGATTCTAAAGAAATGTTTGGAAATTTTCTGTGGCTTATAGAAGCGTTGGAAGAAAAGACCATCAGTGAAGAAGATTTTTATAAGCTGCTGCCGCAGGTAAAAAGCGATGCTCAAAAGAACCTGCAAACCATTCAGGACAGTACCTCGTGGTTAAAAACACAGTACGGGGAATTTAAGATTAAACCTGAGAAAATCATGTTGACAGACCTTTTTCAACATTTTGAAGAAAAATATGCTGGTCAATTAAAAGAAAAAAATATTAAATTTTATTTTAAAGGAGATCCCAGTGCATTTGTTACAACCGATCGTACATTGCTGGAATATGTTTTAGACAAAATTCTCAATAATGCAGTGAAATACACTTTACCAGAACACGATATTCATCTGCAGGAAGTTACAGAAGATGATCAGGTGATAATTTCTGTGATCGATTTCGGAACGGGAATGAATGAAAAATATTTGTCTACGATCTTCACTTATGATAATCCCGTTTTCCATGGTACTGCCGGTGAGAAAGGGGCCGGATTGAGTATGAAAATTGTAAAAAATTTTGTATCCTTGATGCATGGAAACATCCAAATTATTTCTGCTGAAAATAAAGGCACTACAGTTTCCCTTTTTGTACGTAAATTTGTAGAATAATGGGTTTAAAAGTAAATGTTCGTATTATAGTAGCAGATGATCACGGTATCGTCCGGATGGGTTTAGTACAAACTATAAAACGCCTCCGGCCTGACGCTGTAATCTCTGAAGTAGAGGATTTTAAATCACTGTACAAAGTAATTTCAAAGGAAGAATTTGATCTGGCGATCATGGATGTCAATATGCCAAATGGTTCTGTTCAGGAAGCGATTGATTATATAAAAATGCACCAACCTGCTTTAAGAATTCTCCTGTTTTCTTCTCAGGATGAAGAGGTGTACGCAATGCGTTATTTAAAGATGGGTGCCGGTGGTTATCTGAGCAAACAAAGCTCCACTGCAGTAATTGAAAATGCTTTGACGGCGATGCTTGGTACCGGCCGATATGTAAGTGAAGACGTAAAAGAAGCGATGTTTTTAGAATCATTAAACGGTGCAACAAAAAACTCCCCTTTTGAAGCGCTGTCAGACCGCGAACTGCAAATTGCCAATAAGCTTGCAGAAGGCCTTCCCCTCAAAGAAATTTCCAATCAGCTTAATCTCCATTCATCTACAGTCAGCACGTATAAAAACAGGCTGTTTGAGAAGCTGAAAATACGATCCTTACCCGAATTGGTGGAGATTCTCAGGCTGTACAATCATTAAATCTTCTATATATAATTTCCTGTTTTGGCAACCCCGGGCAATCATGGGATTTCGTACTTCATAACAAAATTCTTGACTCGGCACTTTTCGGGAAATGCTTGGTGATCACTTTGTGTGGACAAAACAAGAGATCGGCAGCTCAATAAAAGCTATGATAACGAATTCCCTGTGCAATCTGATCTATTTTTCCTGATCGAATTTACCCATCGCAACATCACGAAGATTCTATTCTTAAATAAATCTCTGGTCTTACTTTTTGCAACTTCCAATTTTTTTCTGAATCATCTAACCTTTGAAGAAAGAGTTTTACGAAAGATTTTTTTTACTGCGGTCAAAATGAATATGGTTTTTTATTTTATTAAACCTTTTATCAGGACTAATCCTATTGTTATTTCTTCTTTTATTTCTTTCTCCATCGCTGAAAAATCTATATTTTCATCTGTTTTGTTCTCCCATTTCAACGCACAGTCTGAAAGCCTGAAAAGACCGGCAGTGCCGGCAGTACCTTTAAGCTTATGAAGAATTGTTCTGACATCGTCGGGATTTTTTGTAACGGTTGTGGCAGCAATAGTATTCTCTGTCTGAATAAGCTCGTTAATAACAAGGTTTAAAAACATTTCTCTGAAATTAGCATCATCACCAATCTGCTCATTCAGCATATCCATATTGATATATTTCTCCGTTATTACTTCATATTCTGCCTGAATATCGCTATCTTTTTTATTGACAATATATTTTTTGAGCTTTTCTAAAAGATCAGCCTGTCGCAAAGGCTTGGGCAGGAAATCATTCATTCCCGATTCCAGGCATTTTTCTTTTTCTCCCAGCACGTTTCCTGCTGTTACACCAATGATGGGTACATTCTCATATCCCGGCAGGAGACGGATTTGTTGTGTGGCTTCAATACCGTTCATTACCGGCATTTGTACATCCATAAGAATAATAGCGAATTTTTTCTTCTTACATTCTTCCAAAGCTTTGAGACCGTCTACCGCTTCTGTAAGATGCGCATCGGGGGTTAGCGATTTCATCATTCTGTTATTCAGAACCATATTCACGGGATTATCGTCCACCAGGAGAACTTCCAGGTCTTTCATAAAAGAAAACTGCTCTTTTTCAGCGAGTCCTTTAGAAGCAACTTCAACCACATTATTTTGTACTACACGTTTAAGTGTTTTATAGAGATCATCAGATTTAATAGGCTTCAAAAGAAAATAAGAATTGTCTTCTTTACGGAAAGAATTGATGACATCGTGCTCCTCCGAAGAAGTATGAAGAATAACCAGTGGTGAAGTCTCATTCCGTTCTTTAAACAACTTTTTGATCTTATCAATTGTTTCCAAACCTGAAATTACCGGCATATGATAGTCCATCAGTATAACATCGAAATGTTCACCGTTCATCAATATCTGTAAAGCCTCAATTCCGTTGGCAGCCAGTGTAGATTCTATATTTTTATAGGTAAGCATGTGTTGAAGAATGATTCTGTTTGCTTCATTATCATCTACCACAAGCACTTTTTTTATATTGAGGTCCTCCTCTTCTCTCAATTCGGATATTTCATAAGGAGTTTCAATATCGAAGGAAAAAACAGAACCTTTTTCAGGCGTACTGACCAGCGATAAATGACTTCCCATATATCCGAGAATATTGTTTGAAATGGTAAGACCCAGACCGGTTCCTCCGTACCGTTTACTGATAGAACTGTTTTCCTGAGTGAAAGCGTCAAAAATATGTTTCTGCTTCTCAACAGGTATACCAATTCCTGTATCTCTCACAGAAAAGCGCAGAACAATGTTGCTCTCATCCATGCGAAGTTTTTCCACTTTCAGCTCAATCTCACCCTGTCCCGTGAACTTTACGGCATTACCCAAAAGATTGATAAGGATCTGTTTTAATCTGGACTCATCAAGTAAAAGCGTTTTTGGAAGTCCCGGCTCAATATTTAGAAGAAGTTCAATATTTTTTTTCTGAGACTGATACAGGATTACATTGATGACCTGACTTACGATGTCATAAACATCACTTTTCTCTATCAGAAGTTCCATTTTTCCGGATTCTATTTTAGAAAAATCCAGAATATCATTAATAATATTCAGCAGGTTTTCCCCTGATTCATTAATATAATGAAGGTATTGAGTCTGTATATCGTTGAGAGGAGTTCTCAGAAGAAGATCAGAGAACCCGATCACTCCATTCAAAGGTGTACGGATCTCATGGCTCATATTAGCAAGAAACTCTGATTTTGCTTTGCTTGCGATATCAGCCATTTTTTTTGCTTTTTTAAGTTCTTCATTGATGTGTACAGAACTGGTAATATTCTGTACAGAGACAATCACCCCTCCGATTTCATTATCCGAGAGATACCAGGGGCCAACTTTAAGATCAAAATGCTGAATTTCTTTTTTGCCATCTATACTAATCGCAAAATCCTCATTGATATAAGTTTTACCCTGCAAAGCAGCACGATAAATTTCTTTTCTTTCTTCAGGAATATCTGTTGATACAGTAAAAAGATTCTTTCCGATCATATCAGTCTCTTCCATGTTGAATTCATTTCTCCATCTGCTGCTTACAGAAATATAATTAAGATCTTTATCAAACATCGCCACGGCAACCGGAACATAAGTTACAAACGATTGCATCATTGCTTCTTTTTTAGCAATATCAAGGAACATATTTTTGAAGACATCAATATCCTGAATTATCCCGTAAACTCTGTTGCAGACACCATTTTCACATTCCGGAATTCCTTTTACCCTTACCCAGATCGTAACACCGTCATTACGTACCAACTGAAATTCATCATCATACGGAATTCCTTCTGTAACCGCTCTGTTGAATAAAAATTTAATTCTTTCTCTGCTGTCTTCTTTATAAAAACCAATAGCATTTTCAAAATCAGGTTGAAAATCGTCACTTATTTTATGAATTTCTTTGGTACTTTGTGACCAGAATACGGTGTCTTTTTTCAGATTTACTTCCCAGCCACCTACCTGAGCTACAGAACTTGTCTGCTCAAGCATTTTTTTTGTATAAACCAGATCTTTCTCTAAAGTCATTCGTTCGGTGACGTTCAGTGCCGTACTTAATGTATAAGGTTTTCCTTCTTTATCAATCTCAACCAGGTTATGATACATCCAGATCTGCTCTACCCCATTTTTCGCCTTCAGAATCATAGTTCCGAAATCCTCCTTATTTTTATTAATCCGGTCAAGATATTGACTTAAAGAAGGCCAACTATACTCTGGAACAAGGTCTCTAAGGTTTAAATTTTTAACTTCATCCACAGAATAATGCAGCATTTCTCTACCTTTTTCATTGACAGCGAGAATATTGCCCTCCATATCATGCATACTCATCAATCCGATGGCATTTTCAAAAAAGCTCCTGAAACGTCTCTCTGAGCTTTCTAACTGACGTTTTTCTTCAGTCTGCGCAGTAATATCGGTTCCGAAACAGAAAATTTCAGAAAGTTCCTGATTGGACTTCAATAACCATTCTACTATCACTGGACTGCCGTCTTTAATTACGGTAGAAGTAGTAAAAGACACTTCTCCTGTGATCTCGGAAAAGTTTTTAAGCTTTAAAATTTCCTTATTGTCTTCACCGAAAATCTGACTGAAACCAAGCCCTACCGCTTCTTCCTTTTTTAATGAAAAAATTTTTTCGACTACCGGATTAAAATCTTTAAACTTCAATTTGTCATCCAGAACGCAGATCAAATTATTGGATCTATTGAACAGTTGCTCGAAATATTCTGCATAAATTGTCTTTCTCTTTACCATCAGAAGTTTAGAGATAACGTGTGCAAGCTTTTTGAGTGCTGAAATCTGACTGTCTGTTATAGTTCTCGGAATGTAATCTATCACACAAATAGTTCCCAGCGGAAAACCCTCGTCGTCGATACATGGTACGCCTGCATAAAATCTAATCCCTCCATTCAAAATTAATGGATTATTCTGAGATCTCTCGTCCAGTAACGTATCATTGATAATCACCACTTCCCCACTCGCTATTGAATACTGGCAAACCGTGTTTTTGCGTTCTACAGAATCGATCTCAAGACCGATACAGCTTTGGATATTCTGTGTTTCACTTTCCATGATTGAAATCAAGGAAGCGGGACAGTCGGAAATCAGACATGCAGTCTCTGCAAAAACATCAAATTGAGGATCTTTGCCTAAGTTCAGGAGATCAAAAAACTCTAATTTTTTCAATCTTCTTATCTCATTATCAGGAGTAATATTATTCATCTTATTAGCCGCAAAATTATTTAAAAATAAATAAATATTATTATTATATCTATAAAAATAACTTTTTATAAAAATTTTATTTACAAACATAATAAGCTTCCAGATATGGTATAATCCCTACTTATTCAAAAATCACACATCAAATGACAATAATCCTGTTCTGAATTTACAGATGATAACATCTGCTTACCTCAACTCATTTTACGTATTACATGAAAAAAGGTTATAAATTATAGATTTCAGGCAAAACGAGTGTTTATATAGTTCTAAGATAATGGTACAGGGTAAGCAGAGCTAATTGAACATTCACTACCAAAATTTTCACTGGGTAATAGTTTATCACCGGGACTAAAATCTAAGTTGTCTTCACAACTGTGAAAGAGCAATTATTGAAATAAACTTATTTTATTTAAATCATTTGGAGATACCGTAAGAAATCCCGTCTTATTTAAAGTCGGGATCTTATTTTGAAAGTCGAGAAATTCTATTTAACTCTTAAGAATTCTTTGGGCTTTACTTTTTATTCTCTGATTCTTTATAAGTTTCCTGTAAAAGAGCTTTGTTTTGCTCTAAATAGGTTTTCAGCGATTCTGTCTCGATTCCAAATTCTGCGGCTTCCTGTGGATCAACTTTATACCCTTCAACATTTTGCCATAGATGACTTTGTGCAGCTGGCTCGTAAAAGCCTAGTTCTACAGCTTCTTCTACTGTTACCGTTTTAGCTTCATGGTATTTGCCTGTAACTGCTGTCAGTATTTCTGCAGTTTCGGCCATGGTCAGTTTATCTCCGACAATAGCAAATTCTTTTTGATTAAATTTTTCAGGTTTTGCAAAAGCTTCTGCGGCAAAACGACCAATATCAACAGGGGAAATCCATTCTAATTTTGTTTCCGGCGCAATTGGTGTAAATAGTTTGTCCTGTCTTAAGGTTGGAAAAACAACTGCACTTTTGGATGGCAGTAAATTTTCCATTATCATTGGTGGCTTTATGATTGTCCAGTAAGAAAATCCAGCTTCCTTTACAATATTGTTGGCAGCTGCTTTTTCCTCCCAGTAAGTAGGCTCCCATCTGCCTTCATCCCAGCCAATAAAGTTTTTGTGATCTCCTGCACGGGCAACGGAAGTATGTACAATCTGCTCTACTCCGGAAGCCTTTGCTGCAGCAACCAGATTTTTTGCGTGTTGTGATTCTGCCCCTTTGTTTCCGGGATGAGAACCCATCTGCATAGAGAATATACCGGTTCCACCCCGCGTAGCTTCAGTTAAACTATCCACATCATCAAAATTTGCCTCGGCCAATTCTATGTTTTTTCCAGCCAACACCTGTGCAGCTGCACTGTTTTTATCCCGTACGATTGCTCTTACCTCAATACCTTTAGTCAACAGGGCATCAATAACTGCTCGTCCCTGAGTACCAGCAGCACCTGCTACTACTATTAATTTTTTTTGATTCATATCATTTAAATTATTTTGTAAATTTACTTCCTTACTGGTTTACAAACTATACCAGTTACCTAAAGGATGCCAGATATACAAAAAGACAATACGAGTGTTGAACAGCAAATAAAATATCTTCAGGATAGTTTATACGTGATTAGCGGTAAATGGAAATTGCCCATATTAGTAGCTGTTTACGAGGGCAATAGCCGATTCCGTGACATACAAAGGAGTGTGAATAGGATTACCAGTAAAGTTTTATCGAAAGAACTTAAAGAATTGGAAATGAATAAACTTATCGTACGAAAAGTCTATGACAGCTCTCCACCAGCCGTTGAATATACGGTTTCCAACTATTGTGATTCTTTGCAAAACGTGGTTACAGGATTGATTGACTGGGGAAAACACCATCGTGATAAAATTCGGGAAGATTGATGTTTTTTTCTGGTATCTTAAAATGTTATTATGTATATGATAACGAATAAAATACGCCCGATATATCCGGGCGTAAAGCTTCTGAGAAAGGTCGTATAACTCTTTATCAAATTTGAGGATTTAGAGGTGTTGTTCAATCCTCAAACACTGAGTAAATAAGATATGGATGATATAAAAGTAAAAATTGAAGAAAATTGCTTTAACCATTAATCAGTAACCTGAAAAAATCCGGCAGCGACCTTAATAAATGCCTGAAGCTTTTTGGGCACCGCAAGTTCATCGGCTTTGGACAAACTCAGAACCTCATCGGCTTTTCCTCCTTTCGAAATAAGTTCAACCCAATCCGGATTGATAATGAGTCCATGTCCGACAGCAACCAGGGACAATCCCAAATTGATCGCTTCAACGGCGTCTTTAGACTGTTTGATGCCTCCCGCAGATAGTACAGGAATTCTATGACCAACATGATTAAGGATCAGCCTCAAAATTGTATGATTCCCATCATGTTCGTCTAAAGGCTTCTGAAAAAGCAGGTCAGCCAGTGAAACATGGAGGTAGTCGATTCCAGATTCAATCAACTTATCGATAAAAGGAAATGTATCCCAGACCCTGTAACTTTCGGGCTCTTCAGGAGAAAGTCTGAATCCTAAAAGAAAAGGTTTCTCTGCGTATTTTTTTATCGTATCCTTAACCTCATTGATAACTGCTGCCGCAAAATTCATACGCTTTTCGGCTGAGCCACCCCAATGATCGGTTCTTTGATTGTAATAGGGAGAAAAGAAATTCTGTAATAAAAATCCATGTGCCCCGTGCAGCTCAATACCATCAAAACCAGCCTTGATAGCCCTGTGTGTTGTCTCTCCGAAAGCTTTGATCATTTCCAGAATTTCTACGTTTGTAAGTTCCCTTGATACCGTACCCCCTGCATAAAATGCTGACGGAGCTAGTGCTACAGCACTTGCACTCACTGGAATGTTATCCGGTATCAGATCCAAAACAGCTTTGTTACCGGCATGATAGATCTGAAGGATTGCGGGAGCACCGTCTTTCTTTGCAGCGGTTGCCAGTCTTTCAAGACCGGGGAGGAAAGAATCATCATAAGAAGCATATTCATTGGTAAATCCTATTCCATTGGCCATCACCCTCGTACATCCAGTTATTACCAGACCTACACTGGAACTTCGTGCCTCATAGTGTCTGATCTCATCGTCTGCAACAGTATAGTCATCATTGCTAGCCCAGGTTGTCATGGGTGCCATTGCAATCCTGTTCCTGGTCTCGATCCCGTTCTCAAATTTGAAAGTCCCGAATAATTGATCTGTTTCTGTACTCATTATAAATGTTGATTTTAATTTTTATTTTACTTGTTATTTTGATTTCACATAAGGGCATAGCTCTCCCTCTGCTGTGTTTAAGCGGCGGTATTATGATCAAAAAATCAGTTTAAATGATTGTTGCGATAAATGTTTGGAGGGACCCCTACCTCCTTTTTAAATAACCGCGCAAAATAATTGGGATTTTCAAATCCCAGGGAAAAAGAGATCTCTGAAATATTCATTTTCCCGTTTGTCAAAAGATTCTTAGCCTCCTTTATCAAATGGATGTGAATCAGTTCGATAGCTGTTTTACCGGTTTCCTGCTTTAGAAGGTCACTTAGATAACGTGGAGAGATATTAAGTTTATTTGCCATATAGCCAACCGTGGGAAGTCCTTTATGACGAAACTCGTTTTCATTGTAGTACAGATCGATCATCTGCTGGAATCTGCCTGCATAAGCACCACTGACTTCTATACGGTTGATGAATTGTCTTCTGTAGAAGCGGTGAGCATAAGTAAACAAAGTACTTAGATGTGAAAGAAGGATCGATTTGCTGTAATCATCAGTATTGTTATATGTTTCTCTATGCATGATATTTACCAGATTCCAAATCGTGTCTTCCTCGCTGGGTGAAAGATACAATGCCTCATGGGTCTCATAATCAAAATAGCTGTAATCATTGATTTCGTTATGTAACTTGTTTCCCACCAGGAAATCCTCTTTGATCAAGATTAAAAAGCAATCATCCTCAGACTTTACATTCTTGAATGTAACGGTCTGATTCGGTCTGAAGAAAATCATCTTGCCCTTGCATGATCAAATTCTTTCCTGCCATAGATGATACTGCCCGAGATGAACTTTTGGAAAGAGATGATATAAAAACCGGCACTAAAAACGATGTCATCAATACTGCCATTGCTTTTATGGCCAAAGGAAATACTGAAGAGAGGATGCTCAGGTGCCTCTACTCCTACATCTTTGCTGAAAGAATTCAGGTCGTCATAATGCTTCATAATTCATAAATTATTTACTTTGCAAAGTTCGAATTTTAAGTGGTATCTGACGGATACAAAAGTATCGACTTGTAGCACATATGTACGAAAAATGAGTTTTATTTTATCAATTACTTTAAACAGGTTTTCTGCCTGAAGACCTTGACTAACTGATCGTATCTATTTTTAGTTAATTAGTTAGTGATTTGCTTACACAAGAAATTTAGTATCATTTGCTTTTGATCACGTTAAAACGAGGTGTGGTATGCATTATAGTCATGTCATTTAAAAGAGAGGTTACAACCACATCTGCTCTTACATGATCGAAAACAATTTTGAATTCAAAAATTAATTGAATATTTTAGATCTAAATTATAAACTGATCAGTTTAAAATAGTATATTTGCAGAGTAATGGCAAGAAAAAAAGAGTTTGGATACGAAGAAAAGCTAGATATAGCAATGAATCTCTTCTGGGAGCAGGGATATCATGTGACGTCACTTAGTGATCTTGAAAATCATATGAAGATTAACAGAAGCAGCATCTATCCTACTTATGGTGACAAAAAAGAACTGTTGCTAAAATGTCTTGATAAATATCAAAAATCCAAATTATCAGAATATCAATCTTTTCTAAATGATAGAAGTGACAACGCATTGGAAGATTTGGTAAAAATATTGAATCTATCTGTAAAACAAAGCATTAACGACAATAAAGTCTGCTTAGCTGTAAGAATGATCTTTGAAATTGCTTTGGTTGATAAGGAGATCAGTCAAATGCTGGTTGCAAATGAGAAAGCCATCGAAAAGGTCTATCTGGCCATATTACAGCGTGGTGTTCAACAAAAATTCGTAAAAGAGGAATTGGATGCAGAAACTACTGCTGCCTTTTTTGCAAGTTCATCCACTACCCTGCTCAAGAATTATGTTTTGTACAAAAATAAAACACAAATAGATGCAATGATCAATCTATTGGTTCAATTAATCAGTCGGTAAATTAACTCCTATTTACTGGTACCCGGTCATCTTGGCTGCGGTACTACAATTTATAAACATATATTTTTTTACCTTATTTTAAACCGTTCAGTTTATTATGAAAACAAACTTAAACAAAAAGATAGCATACATAGGCTGCTTAGGTGTTGTCGGAATTATCAGCACAGAATTTGGAGTCATTGGTATCTTACTACAGATCGCCGTACATTATAACATCAGTATTGCCACCGCCGGATATCTTCTCAGCGCATTTGCTTTATTCATTGCCATTACAGGACCTTTCACGGTTTTGTTGGCGTCCAGATTTGATAAGAAGATAATAATGCTGTGGGCAATGGGATTATTCCTGATATCAAATCTTTTCTCAATTTTCAGTCCACCGTTCTCAATCCTGATGATACTTAGAATACTGCCTACGCTCCTTCACCCTGCTTTTTTTTCTATGGCTATAGCAGCAGCTGTAAAAGGTACATCACAAAAAGATCAGATGCGTCTTACGGCTGTTATCATCGGTGGAATAGCTCTTGCGCAGGTAACTCTGATCCCAATAAGTACATTTCTGGCGAGTATATATTCCTGGCAGGTGACCTATGTCGTCCAGGGATTTATCATACTACTGACGATACTGATTATTCTTAAATTTCTTCCGTCTTTGCCTAACGAACAGCCTGCCTCTTTTAAAAGTCAGCTATCAATACTGACACGACCAAGATTTATCTCAGGTACACTTTTGAATTTACTGCTTATAACCGCATGGTTTTGTTCATACAGCTATTTTGCAGATTATCTGAGTAAAGAAAAGCATATGAGTGAAAAAGAAATAAGTCTTTTGCTACTGCTGTTCGGAGCAATGGGTGTAATTTCAAACTACGTAGCGGGCAAATTATTGGGAAAGTATATGTTCTGGACGGCCCTGTTTTTTATTGCAGGTATATTTGTGATCCCTTTTGCATTTAAATATACAGATACTTCTTTTTTAAATGTTGCGCTGGTTACAGGTATCTGGGGAATTATGTACGGTCCCTGCTTTTTGATCGGCTTGGGTTATATGATCTCAGCAGCGCCGGACGCCAAAGAATTCGCCAATAGCCTGCAGACCTCATTTGGGAACCTGGGGGTATCATTAGGAACATCTGTCGGCGGTTTCTTTATTTCCCAAAATGGATTATCGGTAACACCTTGGGCAGGAATTGTCTTTGGTATTTTAGCTATTTTTGTCATTATATGGCGCGCTTATTTAGATAATCATCATTCAGAAAAATCATCGTACTGATATATTGTGGCATTATACCTTCCTACATGCTGTATTGTTAATCAGCATACGCGTTCGCTGTTATTCAATTTTTCTAAAACTATTTTATTAACTGAATAAAAAAATGAAGTTGTATATTGATGACAACACTTCACTTCATTCTTTTCAAAACAAATTGAGAGTGAGACCAAACGAAAACATTTATAGAATGATATTTTGATCTGACAAATTACAAAGATCGATTAGTTTTTAATTTGCGAGATCACTGTTTTCAATTTTTCTTTGCGTTCTGAATAAAGCAACATCAATAAAACTGTCAAAAAATTTATGAAACCAAACAGTTTTCTTATCGCAATCTCACTCATTTTCCGGATGCTTATTTCCTCGAATCACATTTTTGCTCAGAATCCATCAGCGCCGCACATCAGTGGAAAAGTTCGGATATCGATGAAAGACGGACTGATCGCTTTTGATGTAACACTTTCAAATATTCCGATAAAAAATACTGCATTCCGTATCAATTTGAATCGCGGTATGAATATTAAACTCTTTAAAGACAGCACAACTGTGTTGAGATTTAACAATCCTTCCGGAGATGAGTTTATCAGTTACAGGATTCATGATGGAAAAGGATATGTTAATGCACCAAAAAACTCAAAATATCCTATTCAGGCGCTTTTCCTATATATGATGAAAGTAATAATTTTTATGACTACCAAGGGGTGATCGCACTCAATGGAATTACATTGCTTGCCACAAACTACAGCAAGTGGTATGCTGTAATATATGATACTAAAAATGACACGGAAGTTCTGGATATGACGTATGATTTTACGGTCCCAAAATAAAAGATCGCCGATTTCACATGAATGAATAAAATTTATGATCAGATGGAAAAATTAACAGATATCGTCAAGCAAGAGCTTATCGATATAATTTATCACGATTTACCAAAAGTTAAAAATCTGTACCAAGACACTCTGAAAATACAATTTCTCAATATAAAGGATTTGATGAAAGTAATCAAAACTCGCCACGATATGGTACACAGAAACGAAAAAGATAAAAAGTGACAAAGAATTGTGTTATCAAAGGAAAATATTGAAGATGTAATTCAAAAAGTTGAAACTTTTATAACAGAAATTGAAGGACAAATGCAATACTTAAAATAAAGGCAATAAAAATAAAAACTTTTACTTGTAAAATTATTACCTACAATCTTTTTTCAGAAACAATCCAAGCCCGAGCAAAGATCTATTTTTAAAATGGGGTTGCTGCTTATTTTGCAAAAAAGCGTTTCCAACCAAAAGTAGGAATTGCATTTTTGCAACCCGACTTTCATCGGAAAGCAAAATCTACTACAAAATTAATTGGGTTAAATATCGTTTTCACAAAAAATCAAGGTATCTATTTTATACATTGCTTAGCGTGTGCGTTGAAAAGCCTATCATGAGAGTATATTAAAAATTGGTGTACTGTAACTATTATCGTTTTTTGCACACTAACTTTTATAAAAATATTCTATATGAAATCTACAAAATTTTTATTTCTTCTATCTGCAGGTCTCTCTTTACTATGCTTTACTGCAAATGCCCAAGAGAAAATACAATCCCCTAATCACAATGAAATCATTGAGACACTAATTAAAAATGAAGAGTTTGAAATGAATTGGTTTGCAGTTCGGGATACTGCAAAAATTCAAATTGGAAAGGTATTTACTAATATCTCAAAAACAAAAAATACAATAAAAGTCACCACTACGGTAAAAATGAAAAATATGCCGGACTGGGTTGATGAAACTATAGCGGAACTTCCTAACTTAAATGCAGTAAAACATACTTCAGTAAACACCCAAAGAGACATAAACCTTAATTTTGGAAAACAAACAACTGGTTTTTATCTGGATAAAAAAGAGAATAAAAAAACAGATATTAATGAAAAGACCACCGGCGACTTTTTTGACAGTAATATTTATCCTCAAATAATCCGCTGGCTTCCGCTAAAAGAAAATTATAAGACAGAAATGACAATTTTTGACTATAATCCTGTGACAAAAGCTGCAATTCTAAAAGCAAATATAACCAATACAACGAGAGGTCTCCTTGATGGAAGACCTGTCTGGATTGTTACTGTGACAGATGGTATTTCGCAAAACAAAGTTATAAATACTTATTATATTGATTCTGAAACCAATCAATATCTGAAACAGGAAATTGATAGGGGAACAAACAAAATGATAATGGAAAAAGTGAAATAATCTGTAGGTATCCAATAGCAGCAATTGCGATGAAACAAATGCTTTTTTAGCATATTATGCTTGATTAAAAAGTGAATATATATCAAATGAATTGGTAGATATTCACTTTTTTGTATCGCACCTGAATTAAGTTAAGGTTCGATGAAGAGTAATTAATAAATTAGAACGAAAATAGAATAATGACAAAACGCAATATTGACAAATCAACAATAAGACACTGGAATTGTGACAATATTAAATTGACGCATTCAATATCAAATTATGAAAAATTGGGCAATTTTTCTACAAGTAATGACACTGATTTAGTGCGGCTGCACTTTGGATTGAAAGGTAATTATGAATTTTCATATAAACAACTTGAGAAAAAATTTGACCTTATTGGCGGACACCATAACATAATGTATTCAGACGGATTTGACATTGAGATTGAAAATAAGACATTTGAAATAGAAACATTTGGGATTCAATTTCCAAAAGAATTATTTGTTGATTTTACCCAAAATGCCAACGACCAAATTAAACGATTTTCAGAAAATATTCTTTCAGGAAAAAGCGATTTACTATCTCAAAATTGGGGAACGATTGACTTTTCAATTGAACAAGTAATAAGGCAAATCATAAATTGCAACTACTCTAGCGAATTCAAAAAAATGTTTTTGCTTTCCAAAAGTATAGAATTACTTGTGCTGTCTGCTGAATCTTATTCACATTCCGAAAATAAAAAAGAAATATTTGTAAAAAATAAAAGCGACAAAGAAAAAATTATTGCTGCTAGAGATTTTATAAATGAAAATTTGACTTGCCCACCAAATTTAAACCAAATTGCCAAAACCATCGGGCTAAATGAATACAAACTCAAACGCGGATTTAAGGAAGTATTCAATAGTACTGTTTTTGGATATTTGACAGACCAAAGGCTAGATTTAGCTATGCAATATTTGAAAGACACTGAAAAAACTTCTTCTGAGGTTGCTTACAGTCTTGGCTATGCAACGCCACAACATTTCAGCAATGCTTTTAAGAAGAAATTCGGTTTTGCTCCCAAATCTATTAGGAATAATCCTTAAATGGCAATCTAACTTTTAAACTTGTTTTTATGTTTGTGATTCAATTTATATTAATTCATATGAAACAAGATAGTAAATTAAAAATCAAAACAGAATTAACACTAAAAAAGTCTATTCGCATTAATGCTTCGACTTTTAAAGTTTGGGATGCATTGACAAATCCTGAACTTATTAAGATATATTTCTTTGGAACGGAATGTATTAGTGAATGGAAGAAAGGAAGCCCAATACTTTATAAAGGAATTTATGACGGAAAACCATACGAAGACAGAGGAAATGTAATAGACATTGAAACTGAAAAATTCATATTTTACAATTATTGGAGTTCATTTTCAGGAACAGAAGATATTCCTGAAAACTATTCGGAAATTAAGTACGAATTATCAGCAGACGAAGACGGAACAATCTTTACCATAGTTCAAGGAGGTTTTAAAACTCAAGAAACTCAAGACCATTCAGAAAAGAATTGGGGATATGTAATGGATGGGCTGAAAAAAATGTTAGAAAAATAACCTGAAAGAAAAAAAATTGGTTCAGAGAATATGAAATGAGCAAAAATAGAATTGGTCAATTGAAAAACTGATTGTGACGTCTATAAATTTAGACCTTGGAGAAAAGTACTGAAAATAGTTCCAAAACAAAAAGAGATAAAAAAATTAGCAGCCTTTTTCAAAGATTAATGGTTTAATGAATTTATCTCTCAAAGATATGCCCAGAAATAAAACATTGATAAATTTGTATCTTTCTCTTGATGTAATAAAACGTCTTGTATGGTTGTCCTGATAATATGAGAATCTATTTTTTACTACTACTAGCTTGTTTACAATTTTCCGCACAGCAAACAGAAATCAAAGTTGATGAGATCATTAACAGAGAAATGAAAGAAAGGAAGATCCCAGGTTTGCAATTGGCAGTTGTACAAAATGGTAAGATCTTCCTAAGCAGATCCTATGGGATAGCCAATCTGCAATATAATCTTCCGGTAAGCAATACAACAATTTTCCCGATCAACTCGAATACAAAGGTGTTCACCGGAGTTGCTGTGATGCAGCTGGTCGAACAGGATAAAATTAAATTGAATGACCCGATCAGTAAATATCTGGAAGATCTTCCTGCTGAATGGCAAAAGATCACTGTTGACCAGCTGCTGACCCATATTTCAGGATTACCTGAGATCCTTCAATTACTTGATCCAATGACCGGAAATATTGGGCCGTTAAAAACCGAGGCAGCGATATGGGAAAAACTCAAGACACTTCCTTTGGAATTTAAAACAGGAGAACAGTTCAGTTACAACCAGACGAATTATTATTTGCTGGGAAAAATTATTGAAAGGCTTACCAATAAATCTTTTACAATTGATTTTGAGGAAAATCAATTTAAGATCGCTCATCTTAAAAATACGGTATTTGGAGATTCGAGGGACATTATCCCCAACTATTCGCCATCATACCGTTACAACAGTTTTTTTGACGGCAGAAAAGGTGAGACGAAACTGACCAATACCTATACAGAATTTCCTGATTTCACAAGAACAGGAGCAGGTATCAACAGTACCGCTGAAGATATTGGAAACTGGCTCATCGCACTGCAAAGCGGTAAATTATTTAAAAAGTCATCAACATTGAATATGATGTGGTCGCCAGGGAAATTCAATAATGGAACTGCTACCAATTGGACGCGTGGCTGGGGCATTGCCAAATTCAGGAAAAGTCATAGAGCGATTGGAATGTCAGGAGGAAACAGATCTGTAATAATGGTATATCCTGACGATAATCTGGCAATTATAGTATTGACCAACCTGGCAGGAAGTGCTCCCGAAGATTTTATCGAAGAAATTGCCGGTTGCTATAACGCTGATATTATAAAGGCGGATGCATTGACTTATTTAAGGAAAAATCTGAGGAAAATAGGATTTGACAAAGCAACTGATTTTGTAAAAAAAGAACAAAAGACCAATCCCTCATTCAGTCCCAACGAATCCGACCTAAATAATTGGGCATACCGAATGATGGCCAATAATCAACAGAAAGAAGCTTTAGAGATTTTCAAGCTTAATGTTTATCTATTCCCAAAGAGTTGGAATGCCTATGACAGCTACGGAGAAATTTTATTGAAAATGGGAGATAAAAACAAAGCCATTGAGATGTACAGAAAATCCATAGAATTGAATCCGGACAATGAAAATGGGAAAAAGGTTTTGGAAAATTTATCCTCAAAATAAAATTGCTTTTTATAAACACATACCAATCATAAAATTTTAATACTCCGTTTCCCTATAATCTGAGCATGCGGCAGGAGGAATCTCACAGGTTTTGAGCAAAACATTATCATAGCTGCCTGAATTAGCTGGTATTTATTCCACCTACTCAAAATTTACCGGATAAGATTTTATTAAATTAAAATGAGTTCGGGATAAACAATTTTTTAAATAATTGATTTTCAAAATAATGCTATTTTATCGCAAAGAAAAACAAAGAAATACTACTTTTTTGAAACGCTTTCAAGTTAAACAATGCCACTTCGTTTATCAAAGCTATACAAGAATTTTGTATTACCTTGATAAGTTTCACGCCTTTGTATATCCTAAATCTTAGAAAATCACGTAATTACTATTTTTGTTTAGCTTTGCGTTTTATAGAGCCTTATCCCGAACTGAGGTTAAATTAAGACCTAATATATAATAGGGATTTGGTATTTATTGTAAAAAATAATTTAGTACAAAATTACAGGCTTTCATACCTAATTTCAATTTTCCTGTGAACGATTTTAGTTTAATTGACTTTGCTTTCTTAGCTGAAAACATTCCATAACGTTTTGCATTTCTTATGCAAAATTTAAAATTGAAACAACCATCTGTAAAGGAACTGGTATCAACATATTTCATCATGAAAAACATGTAGAAAATAAAAACCGTTTGATTGAATATTCTAAATCACTTTATGCTAAAGTATACAGAATTTAGGAAAATATCCTTTTAAAATCATCAATTCAGAAACTTAAAATATAGTTTTTGGCGGTTTCAGCTGAGAGATAATTGACGTTGATAAAGTTCAAAACCATTTTGACAAAATACTTTGAAAAAGTCCATTAGGAAAGAAATCATAATGGACTGTGTAACCTACCAAATTTCTTTGTAGTTGATACAATTGTTTAAAGGGCTATATATAGATTTGTGTTAAAAATTATTTTACATAGACATCAGCTTTTCCCTGAGCTCCCCAGATATTTGCGCCTCCTGTATTAATCTCACCCTCTCTGTGGACCATTAAATCAAATTTATACGTGCCTGCTACAGGATTATTAATAGTATAAACTACAGGAGCATTCCATCTGGGCCCTAAACCGGTATCGAATGCATTAACCCATCCGCTCATCATGATACTCACAATCTGAGTAGGCGTATTACTTCCTAGCTGTTGTCTTACAGCATACCGTAAGCTCCCCTGTGAAGGGGCTAAACCAGGCGTAGGATATGAACTTCCCCAGATATCCCACCTTAAAACCACTTTGTTTTGTGAATAACCTGTAGGTACTGTAATTGTTAATGTAGTGTTATTAACTAATTCATATGGCCCGCTGTCGCTTGTTACCAATGTAAGGCTCTGACTTTGATTAATACTGGAACTCAATGCAGTATCAGCCAACAACCAACTGTTGTTATTCACGGTAGCAAGCATTTTTTTCCAAACAGAACCGTCAAAAAAGTAATAACCAGCAGCTGTGATATTCACCGTTTTTGGAGTTGAATTGGTAACAGGAGCAGTAGCGTAAATCAATGTACCGTTTTGAGCAGTTACGTATTGGCTATCTGCAGATTTTATCTGATCACCTGTCAGCCTGGGAGGTAAAATGCCTTCTGGTTTACTGCCATCTGTTGACCTGGCAGTTACATCGAGAGTAGCATTGGGCGAAACTGTGTTAATTCCAACTTGTGAAAAGAATAATTGTGTTGCCATTAAAATCAAAATTAAGATTTTCTTTTTGTTAATCATTTACTTGTTGTTTTTGAGTGTTTTTATTTGATCATCTTTTAGCTTCCCAGATGAAAAACTTTTCTGCAAATCAAATAAAAAGTTCAAAAAACTCAAAAAAAACAGCCCCCCAACAACCTACCTCAAAAAATAAAACATTAATAATCAACACATTAAAATAAAAACATCATTCACATTACATATTCTCTGATAAATACCGACAAATCTTTATCTGGAGAAAGATTTATTTTTTTCCGAAAATTAGATCGATTATTTTCTATAGTTTTTACCGCTTTAAAGGTGTACGCTGCGATCTCTTTGCTGGTAAAACCTAAATAGATATATGCACTGAGTGTTAATTCGGAAGTTCGTAAGTTCGGATTTAACGAAAGTATTTTACTACGATAATGAGGATGCACTTCCTGAAATCTGATCCAAAAATACGGTGAGTTTTCCTTTGCTAATTTTACAAGCTCTTCAAAAGATTCGTTAAGCTTTACATTTAAATCATCAATCTCATTTTGTTTCTCCTTAATGATTATTTCATTCTCTGAGATACGCATTGATTTATTTATCTTCAATCTAGTTAGGTAGTTGTATAGATATAAGATCGTTGCAAGTAAAACAATAATAGTCGACAGTACGATGATTGCATAATTAATATTATCTTTTCGAACAATTTCCTTCTCTTCCTCGTCAAGATACCGCTCTGCATTCGCTGAGTCCAAATTATTTGATTTCAAATCCAGATTCCTATATTTCTCTGCTCTCGACAAATAAAAATTGGCACTGTCAGCCATTCCAATCTTAAAATAGGCTTCAGCAATTTTTGTGTCCGTAGGATACGTCCTCTGATAAAACTGCTGCTTAATTTCAATAGATTTTTTATAATAAATAACTGCTTCACGATAGTTTTTTTTTTGCATGTAATAATCTCCAAAGCATTCAAGTGGCAATCCGCTATTTCTGCTTTTTTCTTTAGACACCTGTTCATAGGATTTTTTAATAAAAAATAAAGCCTTGTCAGGATTCTTTGCCTGGAGAAATAGGACTGCACAGTAGTAATAAAGATATGTCTTACGTCTTAATATTTTACGAGACCGCAAATATTCTTTTTCTGGAATGCTTTCTACTAGTTTCAAAGATTTCTCTGCAAATTGACGAGCTAACATAAAATTTGATTTCTCGGTATAGTTATCTGCTACTGCCATTAATGAATTGGCATATAGTAATTTTGAATCAATATCGCTTTTATTTTCAAGTAATTTTAGGAGTTTGAAATTCTCTTCACTTTCTTTTTGCAGTAGTCCTACCCTGCTGTGATAGTTTGCATTGACAGATATAAAAAGTGCATTTAGAAACGGATCTGATAAGGTTGCTTTCTCACCAAATCCTTTTCTGATATACGTATGACATTGATCAAATTTTCTCAGAGATGAATAATTTTTTGCGAGATAATAATAACTTAATGATTTCCTGTAAGAATCGTTTACATTTTCGGATTTTTCAGCTGCTTTTCTTGCGTAGAAATTAGATTTATGAAAATTGACATCTATGTAATCATCAGATATCTTAAGAAGACTGTCGATTTCATTAATTTCACGAGAGCTTTTCGACGATTTTTTACAGCTTACCAATATGATTGGTATTAGAATTAGCGATATTCTGATTACATATTTCAGAAGATAAAAACTGCTTCTCAATGTTTATTAAAATTTTTGGTTATGTGTCATTTTTGGGATTAAATTTATATTGTAAAAATTACAATACTTAAACAATAAATTACTTCCTCTAAAATTAAAAAAAATAAATCTATACTACCGAATTCAGTCGAAAGGAGATAAATTTGGGATCATTTCAAAAAATTTAGAGTTATATTGTTACTGACATCTATATTTTTTTTATTCCAAATAACTTGGTGTGCAAAATATTAATAAAAAATTACTCCGTTATACTTTTATGGCAAATATTTTGGTAGCAAACATACCATTGTATTTAACCTTTCATCATGATGCTATCTTCAGCAAAAATCAGCGGTTCAACTGAAATGTCAGCCAGCATAAGAGAATTTCCCTGGCAAACTACCAGTTTAGGATCAGTTTCAACTTGGGACAATAATCTTATTGTGCATATCAATATGATGTTGGCATGCCCATTTCCTATGATGATATGGTGGGGTGAAGAAAAAATACAGTTCTACAATGATGCCTGCAAAAAACTTTCAGGTATTCAACACCATCAAAAAAGTAAAGAATCTTTAGGACAACCCGCTGAAAAGTGCTGGCCCGAAGCATGGGATACCATCAGGAAAAAACTTGAAGTATTAAAAAAGGATCCTTTAGGGGTTTTTGAAGAAGATCAGCTGATTCCCATTTACCAAGGTGATCAGCTTGAACCTGTTTATTGGACTTTCAGTTACAGCCATCTTCAGGATGAAAAAGGCGATAATGAAGGAACGCTTATTATATTTAAAGAAACGACACATACTAATATTGAATTAAGGAGTAAAAGAGAAAAAGAAACTTTTCTTTTAAGGCTAGGCGATCAGCTTCGGGGTATCACCGACAAAAAAACAATAGAGACAGAATCCGGGACTGCCTTACTTACCCATTATAATCTTCAGGAAATTGGATTTGTCAACATACTTGCAAATACAGTTAAGTTAGTACCGCACACCAAAGTAACTAAAAATAATTCTGCCATATTGATTGACAACTTTGATGATAAATCCTGTGTTGAATTTTTACCGGCAAGTACTGTGACTGAAGATATTTCTTACAGAAATGAGAAGGTTTATCAGTTGGGACAATATTCAGTATTCATTACCAAAATAAATGAAGATCAGAATAACCATCAATATTTATATGCAGTTTCAAAAATTGACGATAGTTGGGATCAATACAAAAAAAATACAATTGCAGAAGCATCCAGACGGATCGGTGAATTTTTAACGATCACAGAAGCTCAGAAGGACCTTATCTTGTCAGAAGCACGTTATCGTTCGCTTTTCGAGAATATACTGGATGCCTTCATGGTCATTGATTTTTCATTTGATGCATCCGGGAAACCAGTGAATTATACCTTTTTAAGTACCAATCCGGCTTTTGAGATTCAAACGGGTCTTGAAAATGTTGTCGGTAAAACAATTCTTGAAATCATGCCTGAGGTTGAACAAGAATGGATGGAAGGTTACGGAAATGTTGCCATCACCGGAGAGCCGGCGAAATTTGAGCAGTATAATGATGCTACCAAACGGCATTACGAAGTTTTCGCTTCATCCATAAAAGACTACCCCTCTCAGGTAGTTGTTGTTTTTCGCGATATAACAGAAAGGAAGCTGGAGACCGAAAGTAAGAAAAAGTTTCTGAATGTTGCAAGTCATGAACTTAAAACACCTTTAACCTCCGTTTATGCTTCTATTCAACTTGCTCAAAAAATGATTAATGGGCAGAAAATAGATAAGGCTTCATCGCTTTTAGAAAAATCAATAACCTCTCTTACTAAAATGACTAAGATTATTAATGGTTTTCTTCATCTGTCAAATCTTGAAGATCCGGAGGTAGCAATTAAAAAAGAGGTATTTGATGTTTCTGAATTACTGAAAAGTTCTTGTACAGAAGCAGGATTTCAACATTCATCGCACCAATTCATTTTGAATAGTGAAGACTGTAAAAATGTTGTAGCAGACAAAGACAAAATTCGTTTGGTGCTCCAGAATCTGATTACGAATGCTGTTCAGTATTCTCCACAGAAGACAAACATTACGCTGTCATGCATCAGCATTGAAAATAGGATAAACATTTCTGTAGAAGATCAGGGAATAGGATTAGATAACCTTGCGATTAAAAATATTTTAAAAAAATTCTTTAGGGTTCACGATAATCCGATCACCGGAGTATCAGGTCTCGGTCTTGGACTTTACGTCTGTTCTAAGATTTTGAACCGTCATGATTCCGAATTGAATATTGAAAGTATACCGGGCAAAGGTTCAAAGTTTTCATTTAGTTTAAGCACAGTTTAGACGTTAAAATGTATATATAAATTTTACATAAAAAAAGTACATTTGTATAATTTTCATCGATAACAGTGGCCATGTCCTGATGACTGGTTTTAAATAAACATTAATTATAAGTATATGATAAAAGACGATCTGGATCTGTGTAGTCAAGAACCAATCCATATTCCTGGTTACATCCAGTCGCATGGACTCCTTATCATCATTAATAAAGAAGGCTTTATCAAATACTGCAGTGAAAATTTCACACAGATTATCACCCAACAGCCTGAGCATATTTTAGGAAAGTCTATTTCCGAATTCAGTTCTGTTTTCGGGAAAGCCAAGAACCATAATTTTATTATGGATCTTATTTCACTTTCATGGCAAGGTCGCAATTTTAAGCCGGTTAATCCTTACCAGGTTGAAATTGGTGATATAATTTACAATGTTATTATATCTACTTCAGGAGAAAATTATATTTTGGATTTTGAGCCGGAAGCGTCTGATCTTTTTAATGACCCACAGAATATTGTTGGAGCCAGTTTATCACAGATGCTTGCAGACAAGAATCTTGAAACGATTCTCAACAATGTAGTTATACAGATTAAAAGCATTATCAATTATGATCGTATTATGGTGTATCAATTCCATAACGACGGTCATGGTGAGGTGGTAGCAGAAGAAAGAAATACCGATCTGGACACTTGGTTAGGTTTACACTATCCCGCTACAGATATTCCTGAACAGGCACGAAATCTATACAAAAAGAATTTTACGAGACTCATCAGCAATGTACATGAAACAACGGTACCGGTTCTAAGCCTTCGTGATCAGCCTGCTGACTTAAGCAACAGCACGCTGCGGGCAGTATCACCGGTTCATATACAGTACCTCAAAAATATGGGTGTTGTCTCCAGCTTCAGTGTATCTATTATTGTTGAAGATGAGCTTTGGGGCCTTATAGCCTGTCATAATTATTCTCCCCGATTTATCAATTTCAGACAAAGGGAAACTGCCAAGCTCATAGGGCAAGTTTTAAGTTCGTGTATTGGACTTCGTAATCAGGAAAAATTTCAGAAAGAAGATATGAAGCTGCAAACTACCGTTTTAGAGGTAAGCCGCAGTCTTCACAGTGAAAAAATATCAGACTTTATACCAGATTGCGCATCAGCACTAATGGAATCTCTGAAAGCAAGTGGTATAGCATTTTTGTATCAGGGTGAACTGACAAGTATTGGAAATGTTCCTGATCTCTCTCAGATTCAGGAAATTTCTGAATTACTACAAGAAGGCGAGAGTGGATTCTTAGCTACTGAGAATTCACTTTCAGATTTTCCTAAGCTACAGCTAAATCCAGTTCATTATTCCGGATTTCTTGGATGCAGACTGACTCAGGATATCAAAGATTGTCTGATCATCTTCAGACCTGAGATTGTTCAAACCGTTAAATGGGCAGGAGATCCTGCGAAAATAGTAAGGTATGATGATCAGGGGCAGCCATTTATCTCCCCTCGTAATTCTTTTGAACAATGGTCCCAGGAAGTTAAAGGCAGTTCTGAAAAATGGTCTGCAACCGAAAAAAAGGCACTGATCGAGATAAGGGATGAAATTAATTTCGCAGTCGGCAGGAAAACTGCTGAACTCAGAATATTAAATGAGAAACTTCGCGACGCCTATGCAGAGCTTGATTCGTTTGCTCACACAGTATCGCATGACCTAAAGATTCCTTTGACCACTATTAAAGCTTTCGCAGAATTGATTATAAGAAAATCAAATGAGGATACTGTAAAAATGATGTCTTCAAAAATTGTAGACAATGCGGACAGGCTTAATCAAATGATTAAAACCGTTCTTGAGTATTCTAAAGTTGGGCAAAAAGAGATCCAGAAAGAATCAATCGATATGACGGTTCTTTTGAATGATATTGTAAGTCAGCTTTTAATGAATTCCGCCAACAAGAATTTAAAATTGGCTTTGAGCAACACCCCGGATCTTGATGGCGACCCTATTCTGATCTTTCAGGTGTTTCTCAACATTATTGAAAATGCCGTTAAATATTCCCATAAGACAGATTATCCTCTTGTTGAAATAGAAGGATGTGTGGAGAATAACGAAGTCATTTACACAATAAAGGATAACGGAGTTGGAATGAGTGAAGATCAGCAGACAAAAATCTTTGGTTTGTTTAACAGAGTTGGACAGACGGACGAATACGAAGGAAGCGGAATAGGTTTAGCAACCGTTAAAAAGATAATCACAAGACATAACGCTACAATAGGCGTACAAAGTGAAGAAGGTATCGGAAGTACATTTATTGTCAGATTTTCAAAAAAGAAGGTGCTGTAAATAACTGTAATATATGCATCATAAATAATACTAATCATGAAAAAGATTGAAAATCAAAAAACCATTCCTTTAATTACCTGACGACCAGTAACATACTGTAAAAATCCCAAATAATTGACTTTTGCATACCAAGGTTTGATTCATGACACCGCTATATCAGGCATTTTCTTTATGCCGATAAATTGATTCATCTTAAGAATGCAAAAAGTTAAGTCAAAAAAAAACATTAATTTTGTCGGATAAAAAGTTGTTGTTTATGGCAGAATAATTAAATTCGCATTACCATATTACATCATATTAAAAAAATCACATGAGAAAAATAATTTTATTATTTGCCTGTATGCTCAGTTTATCTGCATTTTCTCAGATCAAAGTGCTGAAAAATGAGACCTTAGTAGAAATCGGTAAAGACAACTCAGTAGGTCTTTACAAAAAAGAAAACAGATTTACCTTTAATTACCAGGATATCAATACCAGTAATCTCAATACTTTCCGTTCATTCTCTTTTCTGGACGTGAACGGAGACGTTACAGATCTTTATAAACTTGTAACCGACGGATTCATTGACGAGCCTTCAGGAAATGTTACCCTGGAGCTCCCTAATGATATCATCGAACTTCATTACGAAAAAAACTACGGCCAGCCTACAGTACAGTTTATCCAGTACATCAATAAAAACAAAAAATACGTTGGAAAATCTCAGTTTCTGACCAAAAAACAGATTGATAAAATTTTCGGAATCGGAACTCCGAAAGCAGCGCTGTACAAAAAGAATACAGCAAGGGTAAATCCGGTCTCAAATGTCGGAAATATACAGAACCAGATGACAGAAACACCTGCTGTTAACAAAACTGCTCCTGTAAAAGGAAAGAAAACAAGAAAATAATATTTATTTTTATTAATACTGAACTCATTCTTTAAGAATGAGTTTTTTTATTTTTATTTTTGTAAAAAGATATTCCAGAAACTATGTCTCTTCAAGTAATCAATTTAACGAAAAAGTTTGCTGATCAAACAGCACTGAACAATATCAACATATCGATTGAAAAAAATGAAATCATCGGGCTTCTCGGCCCCAATGGAGCAGGAAAATCTACCCTGATGAAATCAATTGTCGGGGCTTTGAGAATTGACGAAGGTGAAATTATCTTTAACGGCAGGAACGTTTCAGAAAATGAAACAGAAAGCAAAAAAAACATTGGTTTTCTTCCGGAAAACAATCCACTGTATCTTGAGATGTATGTAAAAGAATATCTGCAGTTCGTTGCCAACATTCACAGGATTTCCCAATCCAGAGTAGATGAGGTCATCGAGCTGGTCGGCATTACGCCGGAAAAATCCAAGAAGATCAGCCAGCTTTCAAAAGGCTATAAGCAGAGGGTCGGACTGGCGCAGGCAATCATTCACCAGCCGGATCTGCTGATTTTAGATGAGCCAACCAATGGCTTAGATCCCAATCAGATAATTGAAATCCGTAATGTGGTAAAGGAAATAGGAAAAGAGAAAACGGTTTTACTCTCCACCCACATTATGCAGGAGGTTGAAGCGTTATGTTCCCGTGTCATCCTGATTCACAAAGGAACTATTCTACAGGATTGTGCCATTGAAGAATTTAAAGGGAAATTTAACAGTCTTGAAGAAGCTTTTGCGAGTTATACGCAGACAGAAACCTCTTCTTAAATTGGCTTTAAATTTGATTACATTCCGGTATATAACCTTAAATACACCATCAAAATGATTAAGAAAATTGTACTGGGAGCTTGTTTAATACCTGCTTTATCTTTTGCTCACATTTATCAGAACACTGCTTATCTTTCTGAAAAAATCACTGTAAACAGAAATACAAACCCACAGGAAAAAATCCCTAAAACCGTCATCATCAAAACTAAAAAGTTTAAAATAAGAGTTGACAAACAGCCCAACGGAAATTATCTTTATCAATCCTGGGGAGCCAATACCAGGATTACGGCAAAGCCAAGCATGATCATCTCTGACGGAGAAGTGGTTCCCGACGGATCAGGAGGTAATTATTATATCGAATTTAACAATAACGGAACACTCTACCAGATCTGGAGAAATTATCTGACCAACTCAACAAAAAAAGCACCTTACACGCTCGTGGTCATTGATTCAAATGGTGAAACACTGGTAAGACAGGATGCACAGGTTGTTAAAAATTAATTTAAACAAAATCAAATAACAGTTCCTGATTTCGCAATCAGGAATTTTTATTTTATAAAGAAATCAGAATGGAATTTACAGTAAGAGGAAATTTAATAGATATCATCGCTAAAGAAACATACGCGGCTGAAATTACAGTGTCAGGTAAAAAAATTGCTTCCATAAAAAGAATTGAAGAAACTTTAAATAATTATATTTTACCGGGTTTTGTGGATGCTCATGTACATATTGAAAGCAGCATGCTGGTACCTTCAGAATTTGCCCGTATTGCTGTAAAACACGGAACTGTAGGAACCATTTCTGATCCGCATGAAATAGCCAATGTCCTGGGGATTGCGGGAGTTGATTATATGATCGATAATGCAAAGCAGGTTCCTTTTTACTTTTACTTCGGGGCACCGTCATGTGTTCCTGCCACAAATTTTGAAACTGCAGGAGCGGTTATTGATTCTGATGATATTGATGAGTTGCTTGGCAGAAAAGAGATTGTTTACCTGGCGGAAATGATGAATTTCCCAGGGGTTATTTATAAGGACGAAGAGGTTTTAAAGAAAATAGCCTTTGCACAAAAACACGGCAAACCTGTTGACGGTCATGCTCCGGGGCTAATGGGTGAAGGAATGAAAGCATATTTTGACGCCGGCATCACTACAGACCACGAGTGTTTCGGACACACGGAAGCTCTGGAGAAGCTGAAACATGGCGTCAAAATAATGATCAGGGAAGGAAGTGCTGCCAAAAATTTTGAAACCCTGATTCCACTTTTAGAGGAGTATCCTGAACAGATTATGTTTTGCTGTGATGACAAACATCCGGACAATCTCATCGAATCCCATATCAATGATCATGTAAAACGTGCATTAAAGAAAGGTATTGATCTTTATACCGTTTTACGGGCAGCTTCCTATAACGTTATCAAACATTATAATTTACCGATTGGATTACTGCAGGTAGGTGATTATGCAGATTTTATTGAAATTGATCATCCGGATGATTTTAATATCGTAAAAACATATATCAGAGGTGAATTGGTCTCCCAAAATGGTGAGTCATTCATCCAGTCTGTTGACGTTCCTACAGTTAATAATTTTAACTGCAGCTTAAAACATCCTATTGATTTTAAAATCAAAGCTGAAAGTGATACCATTCGTGTCATAGAAGCTCTTGACGGACAGTTAATCACTCATGAAGTCCATTCTGATACTTTAGTAAATGAAGGTTATGCAGAAACGGATATTGAGAAAGACATCCTGAAGATCGCAGTGGTCAACAGATATTACGATGTACCTGTGGCGGTAGCTTTTATTAAAAACATCGGCTTACAGACCGGAGCAATTGCATCCTGTGTGGCTCATGACTGTCACAACATCGTGGTCGTTGGCACCAATGATGATGATATGGCAAAAGCCGTCAATGCAATTATTAAGGCCAAAGGTGGAATTTCTTTAGCCACAGAAAATGAAGAATTGGTTTTGGAATTATCCATTGCAGGGATCATGACCAACCTTCCTGCAGAAGAGGTCGCTGCTGAATATATCAAGCTGGATAAGCGGGCAAAAGAATTGGGAAGTACATTACGTGCACCTTATATGAGTTTATCATTCATGGCTCTCCTGGTAATCCCGGAACTGAAATTAAGCGATAAAGGATTATTTAACGGTAAAAGTTTTGAATTTACAGACGTTTTTGTGAAAGAGAACTGACAAAATCAGCATTTTCAGCTCTTTAATTCTTTATAGAAACTGCTTTCAGCAAAACTGTTTTTAGCAGCTTCGTACCCGATATGGTACATTTGTTCCAGACGGTCTTTTTTTCTTTCAAAATTTCCGAAAGGTGAAAGATCCTGAGAAGATATAAACCAGTCACAATGGTCAAACTTTGCTTTTTCAACACGGTAAGAGAATAAATCGAAAGAACGGGAAACGATTGATTTAATGGTTTTCAGGTCACTGATTTTAATATCATGTGGAGGTGATACAAATACACCGATCAACTGCTCACATTCTTTTCTGATGATATCAGCTGGAAAATTATTAAGTACTCCCCCATCACAGTACATTTCTTCTCCGGAAATATAAGGTGTTGTAATTCCCGGAATTGAGCAGGATGCAATAATGGCATCAGTCACAGGAAAATCTTTGCCGAATATTTTTTCTGTTCCTGAAACCAGTTCTGTTGCGACGATCTTCACTTCTTTATCCAGATCACCAATGGTCATATCCTGAAAAATAGGCTTCAGATAGTTGGCAAAAATAATTGAGGAGACCAGTCCCGGCTGGTTAAATGTGAAATGTTTCCAGTTAAAAAAATAAACAGACTGAAAAAAATCTAAAATTTCCACGGGCGTCTTTCCGACTGCATAGAGACATCCGACAATTGAACCGGCACTGCAGCAAGCCAGGATATCAATATCAATGTTCTGTTCACTTAAGAACTGTAAAACTCCCGCATGGGCAATGCCTTTTGTACCGCCCCCTGATAAAACCAATCCTGTTTTTTCAATATTCATTGAATAAATTTAAAGAAAAGCCGGCGTTAAATCAGGATCAATGCTGTTAAATATTATGCATTGCTGTTAATTTTTTTAATTTTTACTGCAAGTTTCTTTTATCCTTATTTCTCTGTAACCTAGCTGTTCATTATTATTTTTTATTTCAGATTTCAGATCTCAGATTTCAGATTTTTTCTATGTTCCCCAACAACCACCTGCATAACACAGGTAAAAATAATCTTAGACGCAAGCATAAAAAAGCCCAGATAAAATCCGGGCTTTAAATATATTAAGATAATTCTATTTTAATTAAATGTGAATCACTTCACCGTACGCCGCAGCAGCTGCTTCCATAATAGCTTCAGAAACCGTTGGATGCGGGTGAATAGACTTAATGATTTCGTGACCTGTAGTTTCAAGTTTTCTGGCAACAACAGCTTCAGCAACCATATCAGTCACTCCTTCACCGATCATGTGGCATCCTAACCACTCTCCATACTTAGCATCAAAAATCACTTTGATAAACCCGTCGGTATTCCCGTTTGCAGTTGCTTTACCACTTGCAGAAAGAGGGAATTTCCCAACTTTGATTTCATATCCTTTTTCTTTAGCCTGCTTTTCTGTAAGTCCTACAGAAGCAACTTCAGGATGACAGTAGGTACAACCCGGGATATTACCATAGTCGATTTTCTCAACATGAAGTCCTTTAATTTTTTCTACACAGGTAATTCCTTCAGCAGAAGCAACGTGTGCCAGTGCCTGCGTAGGGATAATATCCCCGATCGCATAATAACCCGGAACAGAGGTTTCGTACCATTCGTTTACCAAAACTCTTCCTTTATCCGTCTGGATTCCCACTTCTTCAAGACCGATGTTCTCAATATTTGCAGCAATTCCAACTGCAGACAATAAAATATCAGCTTCAAGAGTGATGTTGCCCTTAGCCGTTTTCACTGTTGCTACCACACCGTTTCCACTGGTATCAACGCTTTCTACAGACGCATTGGTCATGATTTCGATGCCTGTTTTTTTCAGAGATTTCTCTAAGTGCTTAGAGATTTCTTCGTCTTCTACAGGAACAATGTTCGGTAAGAATTCTACAACGGTTACTTTAGTACCCATGGTGTTATAAAAATCAGCAAACTCTACTCCGATAGCACCGGAACCTACAACGATCATAGATTTCGGCTGCTCAGGAAGAGATAATGCCTGTCTGTATCCGATTACTTTTTTACCGTCCTGTGGTAAGTTCGGCAATTCTCTTGAACGTGCTCCGGTAGCGATAATAATGTGGGTTCCCGAATATTCAGTAACCTTACCTTCTTTATCCGTTACAGAAACTTTCTTTCCTTTATGAACTTTAGCTGTACCAAGAATTACATCAATTTTATTCTTTTTCATCAGGAATTCAATCCCTTTGCTCATCTTAGAGGCAACACCACGGCTTCTCTGGATTACATTAGGAAACTCAAAACCTGCTTCCACTTTATTTAAACCATAATCTTCAGCGTGATTGATGTAATGAAAAACCTGAGCTGACTTCAATAAAGCTTTGGTTGGAATACAGCCCCAGTTAAGACAGATTCCCCCTAAATTTTCTTTCTCGATAATTGCGGTTTTAAAACCCAACTGTGCTGCTCTGATTGCTGTAACATATCCACCAGGACCACTTCCGATGACAATAATATCGTAATTCATTAGCTTAAAATTTTTATGCGAATTTACGGAAAAATATTGGATGTTCAGCGTTTCTCATAATTCATCTGCTATTGCGCAGTAAAGGTTATTTTCATTTTATAAAAAGTAAAAATGAGAACGCATAAGCATTCTCATTTTACTATTTTTTCATTTTAAATGAAAGTCAGCAATTTTTAAAATTTCATCTTGCACTTCTAAGAAGCTTTTTTTCATTCTGATATCTGATGTTCAGCGCTCTCAACTGATCATTTTTCATCTTTTTTGTGGCTATCGGGTGATTCATGATCATTTTCTTTTCTGAACGGTATCTCCTGTCCAGTTCCCTTGCCTTATCGTTTGCCAACTGACTTTTTGAAGGATGCGGTGGAACCGGTGGGCGTCTCTGAGCATTGACGCTCATTGATAACCCAACGAGCAAAACAGCTGATATTAATAACTTTTTCATGACATTTAATTTTAATAATTAGAAAATTTAAAATTTCAATCGGTTATGTTATTAATCCTGCATATTTCATACCACAAGATTCTACAGCATCATAAAATAAAGAATGAATCTTATTTTTTGGTGTGTGCTACTCTCCATACGATACCGCTTACATCATCAGCAACCAGAAGAGATCCGTCGGCAATCTGTAAAACTCCCACAGGCCTTCCATAGACATCTCCCTTTTTTTCGTCTGCAATAAATCCTGTCAGGAAAGGCTGGTAAGGTGCAGAAGCTTTCCCATTTCTGAAGGGTACAAATGCCACCTGGTATCCCACCAGTGAAGAACGGTTCCATGATCCATGCTGTCCTATGAAAGCACCATTCCTGTATTTTTCAGGGAACTGATTCGCGGTATAAAAAGTAAGACCTAAAGAAGCTGTATGAGATCCGAGAGGAACATCAGGAACAATGGTTTTTGCTACTAATTCAGGTTTTTCACCTTTTCTTCTCGGATCTTCATTTTTCCCGAAATAGGCGTAAGGCCAGCCATAAAACTGATTTGGTTTTACGCTTGTCAAATAATCAGGGACGAGCTCGTCACCGAGTTCATCTCTCTCGTTTACAACCGTCCAGAGTTCACCCGTAGAAGGATTCCAGCTCATTCCCACAGGATTCCGAAGGCCGGATCCGTAAATTTTTTCACCGCTTCCGTCAGGGTTTACCTCAAGAATATTGGCTCTTCTCACTTCGTATTCCCTTCCGTTTTCGCCAACGTTACTTCCCGAACCTACTGAAATGTAGATTTTCGACTGGTCTTTATTGGAAAGTAAATTTCTTGTCCAGTGGTTATTATAGCCTCCGGCCGGAAGACTGACGATCTTCTTCCCGGGTTTCGTGATTTTGGTTTCCCCTTCCTGATAAGGATAGACCCAAAGCCCATCGGTATTGGCTACATAAAATTTATTCTTGATGATCAGCATTCCGTAAGGCTGGTTTAAATTATCAAGAAAAACAGAAGACGATTCTGCTATACCGTCTTTATTGGCATCCCGGTACAGAATAATTCGGTTGGCAGATTTGCCATTGACTTCGGCATCACTTTTACCGCTGATGTCATTTTTTATCTTTTCCGTTTTTGTACGTTCAGAATTGGAAAGAACTACAAAGACATCCCCATTCTCAGCCTGAATCATATTACGGGGACTTTTAATATTTTCCGCAAAACGGGTAACCGTAAATCCTTCAGGAGCTGTCGGAGTCTTACCGGCAGGCCACCCAATAACATTACTGAATTTGTTCCTTGCCCCTTTTTCATCAGGTGCAGGAAGTTTCAGAGTATCTGTTTCAGTAACAACTTCTGTTTCGGAAGCTTTATGATTTTTATTTTCTTTACAACTGAAAAACAGCACTGCGACTGTAGGTAGAAGATATTTTTTCATAAATAAATGGTTAAGGTGTTAGAAATATTTTTGCTCCAAAAATTGCAAAAACCGTTCCCTAAAAAGAAAACGGTTACAATACTTTTAAAATTGAAATCTGCTGAAGCGATTTGCCTAATTATAATGAGCAGTAAATGAAATATTGATAACCAGTGGAATACGGGATAATCTTCATTAAATCGCTGAATGATATTGAGTAAAACACGTTGTCGAACAGAATAATTCAGATAATTTTAAATGAAGTCTTGTGAACAATCCTCTGAAATAAATAGTCCGTTTATGAAAGCACTATTTTACCTCAATATTTTGTTTTAAAGGAAGATTTTTTGATGAATTTCCCACCATTATTCTATAAGTTCCTTTCTCAACGACCCAATTCATTTTCTCATCCTGAAATCTCAGTTCACTTACAGGAACTTTAATTGAAATTTCTTTGGATTCACCCGGTTTTAAATATATTTTCTGAAAGCCTTTCAATTCTAAAACCGGTCTGGAAACTGAGGCCAGTAAATCTTTCACATACAGCTGAACTACTTCGCTTCCTGCTTTTGAACCTGTATTTTTAACGGTTACTCTGGCAACAACCGTATCATTTTCAGAATATATTGATTGGTTTAATTTTAAATCAGAAACCTCAAAAGTCGTATAACTTAATCCAAAACCAAAAGGATACAGAGGTTCTCCACTCAAATCATAATAATCATTTCCTCTTCCTGTCGGATGATGGTTGTAGGTCAAAGGTAACTGTCCCTCCTCTACAGGGAACGTTACAGGTAATTTCCCTGATGGATTTTCTGCTCCGAAAAGCACTTTTGCAACAGCATTTCCGCCTTCTTCTCCGGGATACCACACATCCAGAATAGCTCCTGCTTTATCTTTCCAACCTGTTGTTTTTATGGCTGAACCGCCTGTTAAAATAACAGCCGTCTGTTTATTTAATTTTGAAACTTCATGAATAAACTCTTCCTGATTTCCGGGAAGACTCAATGAAGAGCGGTCCTGAAATTCACCTTCATGAATTCCGGCAGTAATAATAATATAATCAGCATTCTGTGCTAATTTTAAAGCTTCATCAAAATCTTTCCGGTAATTATCAACACCATAATTCCAGATCAGTTCTATATTGGCTTCGCCTCTGTTTTCATGAAACTCTATTTTAATATCATACTTTTGACCTTTCAGAAAATCAATATCCACAGTTCTGGTTGAGTAGCTTACCTTTTCCCACTGATCAATGATTAGCCTGCCGTTTAAGAACAGCCTGAAACCGTCGTTACCACGGAGTCCCAACTGATATTTTCCGGATTCCGGAGCCTCCAGTTTTCCGGTCCAGCGAACACTGTAATTATCTGCCTGCAGTTTTTCAGGATCAGGAGCATATAAAGTCCATTTAAAATTCAACTGCCCGTCCTGTTTTTCATACGCAGGATTTCCTTTTAAATCCGAATTCGAAAAGTACGTCCCTCTCAATCCCTTTTGATTTTCAGAAGACAGAAATTCAGCAGGTACCGTTTTCACCTCTTTTAAATTCCAGTCAATTCCTTTTGAATAGGTGATTTCAATATTTTTATTTTTAACGAAATTTTTAATTCCTTCCAAAATATTTACTTTCTTATTTCCAGGTCCTGAATATCCTCCCAGTCTTGCATCTACGGCATCGGTTCCTACAATTAAAATCTTTTTCAACTTTTCAGAGATCGGAAGAGTCTGACGATTATTCTGAAGCAAAACAAAAGATTCAACTGCTGTTTTTTCAGCCAATGGTTTATGACTGATCTTTTTTAGTTCCTTCATATCATGATCGGAAACGTAAGGATTTTCAAAAAGGCCTAACTCAAATTTTGCTCTCAGAACTCTGGCAACAGCATCATCAATTCTCTCTTTCGAAATCCTTCCGTCCAGAAACGGTGGAATAAACAGCTCATAATGTTTGTATTCTGTCTGAAAAATCACATCAAGCCCTGCATTGATTGCCTGAGCAGAGGCATCATCATAATCTTTCGCCGTAAAATGCAGCACATTTGCGCCACCCACCGCACTTGCATCGCTGATAACAAAACCTCTGAAATTCCAGTCTTTTTTTAATTTTTCAGTTAACAGCCAGTGATTAGCTGTTGAGGGCCGTCCGTCCAGTAAGTTGTAAGAAGTCATTATCGATCTGCTTTTGCCTTGTTCAAAAACTTTCCGGAAAGGAACCAGATGGGTCTCCTCCAGATATCTTCTGCTCCAGTGTATTGGGTATGAATCTCTTCCCCCTTCACCTACATTGGCTAAAAAATGTTTCGGAGTGGTAATAATTCCCTGATCTTCAAAAGAACTCACAAAATTCACCCCCATAACAGAAGTCAGAAACGGATCTTCGCCATACGTTTCCTCTGTTCTACCCCATCGGACATCACTCGCCAGATTGACTACAGGAGTTAAAATCTGACGGATTCCTCTCAATCTGGATTCTTTTGCAATTGCCGCTGAAACTTCCCTCATGAGCTCAGGATTGAAGGTTGCTGACAAACCAACCGCCTGGGGAAAAGCAGTTGCTCCCTCTCTCATCAGCCCATGCAAAGCCTCATCAAACGGAATTATCGGGATTCCCAGACGGGATTCTTCAATAAAATATTTTTGAATAGCATTGATTTTTTTTGCTAATCTTTCGGCATCTTCATTCGCATTATATTTCAATAATTGGCCCGCTGCTCCTCCACCCTGATTTCCTGCACTCACCTGCAATCCGAAAATACCGTGGGAATATTGACCTTTCGGAATATTGTCCAAATCTCCGGGAATCATGAAACACTGCCAGAATTTTTCCTCCAGGGTCATGCGTTTCAGCAAATCCTGAACTCTGGCTTCGACAGGTTGTTTTGGGTCTTTGTATAAGGGTTTTTGAGCTGAAATAATTGCAGTACTCAATAATGAAATTGCTATGATTTTAAAACGAAATTTAAAGCGCATAAATAATTTGATTTAATTATTGTTCTTTTGTCTTGAAACAAAAGAACCAAAAATTCAAGACTGGATTCTTTAGCTAAAATTTTGAAAAACTCCCTAAAATTCCCAAAACTCGGGCGGAAACATTGATTTTACCTCAAAAGAAGATTTTTGTCGTCACTCAAACAGTGGAAATTTTTTAACCGAACTTTTTCAAAATTTCTTAACGCTTTCGAATCCTAAGTCACTAAAAAAGTCTATTCACTTATTTGAATTACCGTTGAATATTTTAATTGACTTCTTTCTTTTGGTAAAGTAATTTCAATTGAGTTTCCAGATTTTTTCCATTGAATTTTGTTTGATAATCCTAAAACTTTCACTGATTTTGGCTTAAAATTTTCAGGAATTACAAAACTTAATGTTGGTGGAGATTCATAATTTATTTTTTCATCCAAATGAAAAACATTCACTGTTTTTCCGTCTTTGCTTTGGGTGTAATAGAAATTTCCCTCATGATAAGGAGCGACTGTTCTCGTTGCAAAAACCGCCGGTTGATTGTTATCCATCCATCCGGAAATTTCTTTTAATCTTTCGTACACTACGGCGTCATAATCACCGTTGGGACCGGGAGCAATATTCATCAGGTAATTGCCGCCTCTGGAAATGATCTTCACCAATGTTTCAATGATTTTCTGAGACGATTTATAATTATCGTTCGGCACATACGAAAAGGAATCCCCCATCGTGATACAGCTTTCCCACGGAATTGAAAGTGCTTTTTCCGGAACTGCCTGTTCAGGCGTGACATAATTTTCCCATTTTCCGGGAACAGTACGGTCCACAACGATAATCCCCGGCTGATTCTTACGGGCCATCGTCCCTATTTTATCCATGTCAATATCCTGTTCGACCTTAATGGTCCTCTGCCATTCAACATTCGGATCGATAGTATGAAAAGGACGGACCCAGCCCCCATCGAGCCAGAGAATATCTATTTTTCCATAATTCGAAGTAATTTCGTTGAGTTGATTAAATGTGAATCTTTTAAATCTGTTCCATCTTTCAGGATATTTTCCGGGATCATAATTTACATTCCTGTCTTTCGGCGGAAAATATGACCACCAGTAATCTTCCGAATGCCAGTCAGGTTTTGAAAAATAAGCTCCGATTTTAAAACCGTCTTTTCGGAAGGTATTGAAAATTTCCTTTGTGACATCCGCTTTCGGATTTTTAGAATAAGGAGTTTTTGAGGAAGTGATTTTGTAATCAGATTCTTTTGTATCAAACATCGCAAAACCATCGTGGTGTTTTGTGGTAAAAACCACATACTTCATTCCTGCTTTTTTGGCTGCATCTGCCCATTTTTGGGGATTGAATCCTGCCGGATTAAATGTGGTCTGCAGATTTTCGTAGTTTTCTACATATTCGTTGTACGATTTCCCGTGTTCAGGTTTTCTCTGCGTCCATGATTCGTCTTCCGGACAAAGACTCCAGCTTTCCACAATACCCCACTGACTGTAGGTTCCCCAATGCATAAACAGTCCGAATTTCAGATCCTGCCAATCTTCAAGATTTTGAATAACAACAGGATCAGTCGGTTTCTCATAGCCGTCTGATACATTATGGGCCTGGGAGAAAAATGCGGATGACAGAAGGAAGGATGACAGAAAAAAGGTTCTCGTTTTTTTATCCAACATAAAGTTTTAGTTTGGGCTAAATTTAATCATCATTTATGTAATCACAAAATGATTTATCTGACCCTTACATCAACTCTAATCTGAAGATTGCCCTATCTTAAAATAGGTGTACTTAATAGATAAGCTTTACTGTTATAAGCGAATTAATCTAAATCCATAATGATCACCATCTGATTAAAAAATTTCTCATTTTTCAACCATTGTGTAATTATTGTAAAATATAATAAGGTTACTTAACTCTTTGATTGAATTCTTACCTATTTTTATCTTTTTAACTAAAACTGATGTGACTTATGGGTTACCATAAAAATATATAAGATCAGTTACCAATCAATTCCTCAAAAGCACCTTCAGCTGTTGGATATAAAAACTGAAATCCACTCAGTATTAATTTTTCCGGATAAACATTTCTGCTTTTCAACAGTAATTCTGTTTCGGTTCCTAAAAAGACTGAGGCAATCTCCAACTGCTAGACCGGTGCATTCAGACCGAACGGGATTTTCAATTTCTTTCTTAATATCTGCATGAATGATTCGTTCGATAAAGGATGGGGTGCTGTGATATTGATCTTTCCTGAACCGGTCTCATTCTCAATAATAAATTCCAATGCTCTGCAGAAGTCTTTGATGTGAATCCAGCTTACGTTTTGATTCCCTCTTCCCTGTCTGCCTCCTAACCCTAATTTTGTAATCATCTTAAGTTTTGTAAAAGCGCCACCGTCATTCCCTAAAACGATGGATGTTCTCAACGCAACTTTTCTGACATTTTCAGTTGGAATCCTGAAAAATTCTGTTTCCCAGTTTTTACAGATATTCATCGAAAAATCATCCCCGACAATTCCGTTTTCCTCAGTGTTTATATGAGTTTCCGAGTGAATATAAATGGTCGCCGAACTGGAATTCAACCAGACTTTTGGTTTATTGATGCACTGATCAATAGCCTGCTGGAGAACTTTTGTACTTTCAATTCTTGATGTATAAATTTCTTTTTTGTTTTTAGCAGTATACCTGCAGTCAACTGACTTTCCCGTGAGGTTGATGACAACATCAGCATTTTCGAGATCATCTTTCCAGTCACCTAATGTTTTTGCATCCCACCGGATTTCATTTTTATGTTTTGGACTTCGGGTCAGGATATATACTTCATTCCCTTTCTCTGTAAAATACCTGCTGAGATTTCTTCCAAGAAATCCGGTTCCTGCGGCGATGATTATTTTCATTTTGTGGTCGTTTTTTATTATTGCAATTTTTTGAGTTTGAGATAAATATATAAGATTCTGAACAGAGGTATTGTTCTGTATTGTACTTTTTAATCTTTTAAGCTGTTTCTGCCGTTGACCTGATCAGTTTATTTCGTTCGGTCAGGAAATTTGTCATATAGTTTTTAAGAAAAATTATATTGAATATTTTACCGATCATTCCAAATGGCGATTCAAATTCGAACAGGTCTGTCATGATGGTATTTTCACCTTCTTTTCTGAATATGTGCTGATGTTTTAATGATTTAAAAGTTCCCTGCAGCATAATATCAGTAAAATGATACGGTCTGTTCATCTCTGTTATTTTTGAAGTATGGGTCTGGTAAAATCCTAAATGTTTTGCACGCCAGGTAACGGTCTCATCCAGCTCAATCAAGCCTGAAGTTCGGCCGGCAATGGCATTTTCTCCTGTTTTGAAAGTTGATTTTTGATGAAGATCAATATCCCTTGCCAAATCAAAAACGGTTTGGATATCAGCTTTTACGATGGTCTGTAGGTGAATAATCGTCATATCTTTACTGTTATTGCATTCTATATTTTGTCATAATTTTATCTAAATCAGAAGGTCTGCTTCTTTTGTAATTGAGGTAAAGCCTGATCAATTCTTTGGGCAAGTTCCGGTAATTTTATGGTTGGGACTGCCGGGAAAAGGTGATGTTCCATGTGATAAAACATACTGAAAGTTAATTTATTTTTCCAGAACGTGCGTTGGGTTCTTGCAATGCCGGGATTTTCATGAGTATCGTGATGAACGGACCAGACCGCAAAAAAAGCCATTAAAAGTTCTCCTGCGAACATGACCATAATATGATAGATCAAGAAATGAACCTGAAAATAGATAGCAGTGAAAACAAAGATTGAGATTGAAGTAAGTTCTATCAACATCGTATGCCTGTAGTTCTTATTGGCTAGCTTAAAGGTCATCAGATGAATTAAAAACAGGTGTTTCGGTCCGTACAGAATTGCTCCATACCATTTCATTGAAGCCGATCTGCCTTCATAGTCCTGATCTGAAAGACAATATTTATGATGTCGGATATGATTAAATTTTACAGCGTGAACAGATGTCATCATTAAAATACTGTTAAGATACATCGACAGCCATGTGAAAAATTTTCCGGTTCCTAAAGAATTATGAAAACCGTTATGAACCTGTCGCAACGCAGTAAGAAAGTAAAACCCGGAAAAAGGAAGAGCTGCCCAATAGTAACCTTGATACGCTAAAAATACCGAGATGAAAAACCATGGAAGACTGATATTATTTTCTATCAGCATTTCCTTGAAGGAAAGCTTTGTGAGGTCTTTCCATTCTACTTTTTTTGTAAGCTGGTGATGATTCATATAATTTTTTTAGAAATTCAATCCAATGATTAATGCCGCAACTGTAATTCTGAAAATCGTCCATGAGACTGTCGGAAGAAGATTTAACTGCAGAATTTTACATCTTCTCAGATGTTCCAAAAACATCATTATCACGACAAATCCGAAATATAAAACTGACAGTGCTCCGTTTAGATTTAAAAGCAATGACGGAATTAAGAGCAAAGTTCCGATCAGTGAGACGGTCATCATATTTCCAATATAATCCCAAAATTTTTCTTTCAGATAATTTTTCAGAAATAAAGTCTGCCACGCAATCTGACCTGCACAGACAGCAAATTCTCTCCAGAAGTTCACTTTCAAACCGACATTCATTTGAGCAGAAAAAAGACTTAAAACAAATGCTGAGAAGATAACGACAAAAGAAATATAAGCCAACCTGTATCTTACATTAAAATCCGGAACACAGCCCTGCCCGTTGTGATCTTTTTCGGAAGGAATAATTTGTTTTCTGTTGTAGGAAACAAAAGAATACAGTTTTTTAAAAAACCAGTAAAGTGGTTGTATTCTTGCCATTTTTTCTAAAGCCGGAAATGAATTTCCAATAATTAAAAGAAGGCTGTCTAAACCGTAAATCACTTTACTCTGCCGGTAATCAACGAGTGCAATTTCATTTTTTGCACGGTTAAAATCAATCAGGCTATTCCTTTCAGAACTCAGTTCTGTGAAGGCTTCTCTTCCGTTTTCATCCAGCATTCCTGCTTTTATAAAACCTTTTGAATACATGTTGCACATCGGACATTCACTGTCATAAATGAGGATGTGATTTTTAAGTGTTTTCATGATATTAGTTTTGAATAATTAAAATTTTCACTTCAGAGATTCCTGATAGTCCTCGTAATAGCCTATACTCCTGTACCCTTTTTTCTAAAACAGTGATTTCCGTTATTAAAAAAGTATAATAAAGCATATCGCAATAAGCGTCTGAGTGTAATGATCATATCGAATAAATGTTTTCATGGTGTCAGTTTTTAAAAGGTTATTCTCTTCGTTTTTCCTCCAAAATAGAAAATAAGGACTATATGAATAATTAAGTTTTTCATAATTATACTATTTTCAATAATTTTTGAAATTTAATTTGAAATAAAAAGATTTACTTCGTACTTTTCATTTCACCTGATAATTTTTTAACGGTCAAGTACCCGTAGATCAAGTAATACATATTAATAAGAAATCCTCCTGCCTGCATAAAATACATAACAGAATTTACTGCAGGATCGAACTTAGACATCAGGTATATCATTAGAAAGAATACAATCACTCCAAAGAAATAATATGGATGGAAACAGCTTTTGACAACTGATATTCTGAGAACAAACCCCAAAATATTTGCAAGCCCCACAAAAAACAAAGCAATAAAAATTTCACTGATCTGGTCTTTTTGAAAATAATCATTGATGAGATAGATGATGCTTCCGAGTGTTAGCATAATTTGAAAAGTAAGCTCTGTAATTAAAATTTTAAGTTTCATGACTGTAATTTTTATTGATAATCAAATGATTTTATTTACTATAATTTCAGTAATATTTGAAAGTTAATATGAAATAAAAAAGGATTGAAGTCCTTTCTATTTCAGTAAATTGGTGATTTTCCCGACCAGCCAGTGGTCATCGCTTTTGATAGCGAGATCCATGATATTATTGATTTTATTGGTAACATTGCTGAAGTCGTCCATCAGCTTAATGAACTCTTTCGCTTCTGCAGAATCGTTGTCTTCAATATTTTTTAATTCTTCTAAAAAAGAAACAACTGGTTCTATTTCTCTCTTTCTGCGTTCTTTTGTAATCTGTTTGAATAAAAACCACACATCTTTTTCAGCAGTAAAATATTCTTTTCGGTCGCCCTTAATAAATTCTTTTTTTACAATCCCCCAGTCCATTAATGCCCGGAGATTCATATTGGCGTTTCCTCTTGAGATTTCAAGCAGCTCCATCACCTCATCGGTAGAAAGTGGTTTTCCGTTTGCCAGAAGCAAAGCGTGAACCTGTGCCATCGTCCGGTTGATTCCCCAACTTGTTGCGAATGTTCCCCAGGTCTGGATGTATTTTTCTTTGGCTTCTGAGAGTTTCATTTTGTTCTGTTTGATTTCTATTACAAATATACTTATAGTTTTTGAATTTTCAATAATATTTGAAAGTTTATTTTAAATAAAAGCAGACATCCGTTTTGAATGTCTGCCTGAGATTTACTTTTGAATCGTTTTATAAGTTTCCAGTAATCTTACAAATTCAGACCTGTAACCTTCTTCATCATTTCCTTTTCCTTTCTTGGAAAGTTTTTCAATATCAGTCAGATTTTTGTTTTTAATTAAGTCAGAATTTCTCAAAACCAGACCAAACCAAGCTACAGAAGAGGCAAATTTAAAATCATCACTTGCAGAAGAAATTGATTCATTTGGATTTTTTACCACCTGAATAATTTCCGAACTTTTATCTCCATCAGGTTTTTTATATCTGAATTTTACAGTTGCCATTTCATCTCCGAAATTTTCAGAACTTGTGGTATTCGTGTATTTTAAATCAGTTTCTTTTGGTAAAAACTCAGAATTTACATCATTTGGAATCACTTCGTACAAAGCTGTAACGGTGTGTCCACTTCCTAATTCTCCGGCATCAATTTTATCATTGGTAAAATCTTCATTTTTCAATTTTCTGTTTTCATAACCAATCAATCGATATGATTTCACGAATTTCGGATTAAACTCAATCTGAATTTTCACATCTTTTGCAATTGCATACATGCTTCCTGCAAACTCTTTTCCGAGAAACTTATTGGCTTCCTGCATATTATCGATGTAGGCATAATTTCCGTTTCCTTCATTGGCTAAAGCTTCCATGTGATTGTCTTTAAAATTTCCCATTCCGAAACCAAGACATGTAAGAAAAACTCCTGATTTTCTTTTCTCCTCGATCAATGTCTGAAGATCACCAGTCGAAGACGCTCCTACATTGAAATCTCCGTCAGTTGCGATAATAACACGATTGTTTCCGCCTTTAATGAAATTTTCCTGAGCAAGTTTATACGCAAGTTCAATTCCTTGTCCTCCTGCGGTACTTCCTCCTGCCTGAAGTTTGTCTAATGCGTCTATAATTTTATCTTTTTCTTTTGCTGAAGTAGGTGGTAAAACCATTCCTGCACTTCCTGCATAAACTACAATTCCGACTTTATCTTGTGGTCTTAATTGGTCTAAAAGAACTTTGAAAGATGACTTCAACAATGGTAATTTATTCGCAGCATCCATCGAACCGGAAACATCGATAAGAAAAACAAAATTTGAACTCGGCAATTTATCCATCGGAATATTTTTTCCCTGAAGACCTATCTTTAGTAATTTATGTTTAGGATTCCAGGGTGCATCATTGTATTCTGTGTTAATGGAAAATGGTTGATCATTTTTTGGTTGTGGATAATCATATTTAAAATAATTGATCATTTCCTCAATTCTTACGGCATTTTTATTTACAATTTCACCATTGTTAATCATTCTACGGATGTTAGAATAAGCCGCTTTATCGACATCAATCGAAAAAGTAGAAACCGACTGAGTTTTTGTCAGTTCAAAAGGATTTTCCACAAAAGCATCGTATTCTTCCGAGTTGTATTGCTGAATTTGCTTTGAATTTGAAATACTATCCTGAATTTTTTGAATTTGCCTGAGCGCTTTTCTTTCTTTTCTTGAGAGTTTTTTTGTAGTGATAACAATGACACCATTTGAAGCACGACTTCCGTATAAAGCATATGCAGAAGCATCTTTTAAAACATCTATACTTTTAATCTGCTGAGAATTTAACTTGGATAGAAAGTTTTGGTCTTTAACCACACCATCAATTACAATCAGAGGTTGATTATTCCCATTTAAACTTGCAGCGCCTCTGATGAGAATATTTTGTGAGATACTGCCTGAACTTGTACTACTTTGTATTTGTCCTTGAAGAGAATTTACTGGCTTATTGTTGTACGATTGATTATAAAGCCACCCATTATTGTTACTTGAAATCTTAATTCCTGCAACACTACCTTGTAAAGATTGAGCTACATTAGAATTTGAAATATGAGTTGAGGATGATGTCACATCTTGTCTTTTTCTAATTCCTAAAGCACCCGTTACAACAACTTCTCTTATCTCTTGCGGTTCATCATCTTTATCTAAAACTCCGTCATGATCTGGTTTCATATAATTTGGGTTACTTGCAGCTGTATAATCTCCTTGTTGTGGATCCAAAATAGTCGGAGCTTTTACAGGTTCTGGAACTACATTTGAATAAACTAAAACTTGATTTTCTTTTTGAGAATGTACAACAGCAATTTCCTTTTCAATATTAGATTTCAAAATACTGTCAATTACCTGAACTTTAAGATTCATTTTTGGTGAAACATTATTTTGTACAAGATCAGGTTTTGAAATATCAACAACATCTTTCTTATTAATAAAATAAAAAGCTCCCAAACCAATAATCAGACTCGCAGCTATTCCGTACGGAAACCAGATGGGAACTACTCTCTTCTTGTCTTCTTTTTTATCTAATTTTTCTTCAACTTTCGCCCAAACTTTGTCGAAACCCTGAAAAGTCGCAGGTTCTTCTACTGAATGAGAAGCGTCATTGAATTTTTTATCGATATCGTGATTGTTTTCCATTTTTGTAAAAGTTTAAATGTTGTGATTAACCAGGAGTTCCTGCAGTTTTTTCCGTGCAAAATTGAGCTGTGATTTTGAAGTTCCTTCACTGATCGAAAGCATTGTCGCAATCTCTTTATGTGGATATCCTTCAATAGCAAAAAGATTGAAAATCGCTCTGCAGCCTTCCGGCAAAAAATTCAGCAGCTTTAAAATGTCTTTCTCAAAAGAAATACTGTCGGTTGGTGAACCCGTCGATTCAACCCATTCCTCCTCTAAAGAAACATCGAGTATCTTCATACTTCTCAGCTTCTGCAGACATTCGTTGACCGCAATTTTTCTTGCCCATGCTTCAAAAATCTCATGGTTTTGCAGTTGATTCAGCTTTGTGAAAATCTTATAAAAAGTATCTGCCAATACTTCTTCGATGTCTTCGTCATTTTTCAGATAGCGTCTGCAGACTGAATACAGTTTTCCCGCCATTTTTTCATAAACTTTCCGCTGGGCGTTGCGGTCGTTCCGTTGGCATTCTATCAGTAATTCTTTTTCCATAGTCAGGCTTTATACTCTTATAGATGCAGGAAATTTCAGAAAGGTTGGAAACATGGTAAACTTTTTCTAAAAGTAAGGAAATATCGTTTATCAGATTTTTCTCAAATAAAAAAACTGCCTGTCACGCTCAATAATCTCTCAGGATCATTTTAACCATTTTTAACGTTAAACGTTGTAACATTGGCTTAACAATACCGACTATTTAAACATAATTTTTACTGTTAAAGCTGTTATTAATCCTTATCAGGGCCGACAGTCAATTTAGATAACAGTAAAATAAATATCCATTTTCATATGAAGAATAAAAGATTTGCATCATTGTTTTTTGTTTTATGTGCAGGAAGTATGATGTTTGCTCAGGATGATCTGATCAACAAATTAAAAGGCAATCAGTCACAGAATGCCAATTTTCAGTTTACCACCTTAAAAGATGTAGGCGCCACTTCAGTTAAAAATCAGGGTTCATCAGGAACGTGCTGGAGTTATTCAGGAAATTCTTTCCTTGAATCTGAAATGCAGAGAATGGGTAAAAAACCTGTCGATTTAGCTGAAATTTTCACAGCAAGAAATTCTTATCATGACAAAGCAAAATTATTTGTTTTAAACGGCGGAGCGATCAGCTGGGGTGATGGCGGCGAACTGCATGATGTCGTGAATATGTACAAAAAATATGGTGCCGTTCCGCAGGAAGTATATACGGGATTACAATCCGGACAGACTTTAAATAATTTCAAAGAGATGCAGGGAAAACTGAAGCCTGTTTTAGACAGCCTGGTTACCGCATCACAGAAAGGGAAACTGTCAGACAACTGGATGTCTTCCGTGGATGCAATTTTAGATGAATATCTTGGGAAAGTCCCTGTGAATTTTACCTATGAAGGAAAAAATTACACCCCAAAAACTTTTGCGAAGGACGTTGTAGGGATCAATCCTGAAGATTATGTGGAATTGTCTTCGTACAAAGATTATCCGTACTATCAGAAATTTGTCGTTCCGATTCCTGACAACTGGAGTCATGATTCTGACTGGAATATTCCGATGAATGAAATGACGGCTATTATTGACAATGCTGTTACAAAAGGATATTCTGTAGGCTGGGCAACAGACGTTTCAGAGCCTTATTTCTCCTACAAAAATGGTGTTGCGTATGTTCCTGATGTAGATTTGGATCAGATTACTCCGGAAGTAAAAAAAGAATTGTTTACACAGCCTAAAAAAGACAAAACCATCACTGAAGATATGCGTCAGAAAGCATTAAATAATCTTTCTACAACAGATGACCACGGAATGCATATCGTAGGCCTTGCGAAAGATCAGACCGGAAAAGAATATTATATGGTGAAAAACTCATGGGGAGTAACCAACGATTTTGAAGGTTATCTGTATGTAACGAAACCGTATGTTGAGTATAAATCAACAGCAATCCTGGTACATAAAAATGCGATCCCGAAAAACATCAGAAAACAACTGAAACCAAGCAAAAATATTGGTTTGTAGGAAATCATTATTGTCATTCAGATGACAGTTTTAGATATTTTAAACTTGTTAATAAGCCGCTTTGAGATTTTTCTTGAAGCGGTTTTTATTTGATCAGATAATGCTGTTAAATGTCTTCAGATAATTCTCCGGTGTCATTACTGATAACTGGCTTGTTTTGTAATCTTTAACATTCCTGGTAATTATTACATTGATTTCCTGATAGCTTTGGGCTGAAAAATTTTGAAGTGCATCTTCAAAGTCTTTAAAATCAGAATCCAATGCTCTCAGAACAGCTTCTTTATCAGTTTTTAAAACATCAGTTAGACTTAGTAAAATTTTCAAATGATCTATTACTTTCTCATGCTTAGCCGTTTTTCTCAGAAGATAATAGATATTGCTCAACATAACTGAAGTTATGAAAGCTGTAATTTTTCTATTTTCGCATAAGCTTAAAATTTGACAGGCATCTTCTGAAAAAGGTTTTCTGTCGAAGAAAAAATCTAACAGAACATCCGTATCAATTAATACCTTTCTCATTATAAATATTTTTCAGATAAACGTTCTGTCAGTTGCTGTTTATAATCAAAATCTTCAGGCAATTGAAATGAGCCTCTTAAAGACTTTACAACAGGAGTTATCTCATTATCATTCACAGATTGTCCACTCGTAATCGCTTTCAAATAATTTTCAATCAAATCAGAAAGACTTCTTTCTTTTTCACGGGCATACTTTTTCGCTTTTTCGATCACTGCCAGTTCCATTGTCAAAGTTAATTTTGTATTCATTGTATTTTTTAGATACAAATATACTAAAAAAAAATTCACACGTATAAAATGCAAAAATTAAGCACGTGTTAATTATTGTGAAAAACTTAGTGATAATAAACGTTTATAAAAAAACCGCTCCCAAAAGGAAGCGGTTTAAAATTTATTTAAAAGCCCAATTAAAATATCGCAGGATATTTCTGAGGGTTTGTTTCATTAAATAAGGCATAAATCCTTTCAACCATATCATCTGAAGATGGCTTACTGAAGTAGTCTCCATCACTTGCGTATGCAGGTCTGTGATCGTTTGCAGCAATCGTCAGCGGATCAGAATCTAAATACCTGAACGCTTTTTGTTTTTCCAGAATCTGCTGAAGGATAAACGCTGAGGTTCCTCCCTGTACATCTTCGTCAATCACCACTAATCTGTTGGTTCTTTTTACGCTTTCCGCAATTTCGCTTGTTAAATCAAAAGGGATCAAGGACTGAACGTCAATAACCTCTGCAGAGATCCCTAATTTCTCCAGTTCTTCTGCTGCTTCCATTACAATTCTCCAGGTCGAACCGTAGGTTACCAGAGTAACATCCTTTCCTTCTTTTGTAATCTCAATTTTTCCTACCGGAACAGTAAATTCACCTAAATTATCAGGCTGCTTTTCTTTTAATCTGTAGCCGTTCAGACATTCAACGATGACAGCCGGATCATCACTCTGAAGCATGGTATTATAAAATCCTGCCGCTTTGGTAAGGTTTCTAGGTACCAGTACCAGAATACCTTTTGACAGATTTAAAATACCGGCCATCGGCGAACCTGAGTGCCACACTCCTTCCAGTCTGTGACCTCTTGTTCTAATGATCACCGGAGCTTTCTGACCGCCCTTTGTTCTGTACTGAACGGTTGCCAGGTCATCGCTCATTCCCTGCAGGCAGTATAAAATATAATCCAGGTACTGGATTTCTGCAATCGGTCTCAGCCCTCTCATGGCCATTCCGATTCCCTGACCCAGTATCGTTGCTTCACGGATTCCGGTATCGGCAACACGAAGTTCACCATATTTTTCCTGCATCCCTTCCAATCCCTGGTTCACGTCACCGATATTTCCGGCATCTTCACCAAAGACAAGGGTCTGCGGATATTTTTCAAATATTTTATCAAAATTATTTCTTACCACTACTCTTCCGTCAACATCTTCGGAAGCATCGGAATAGACAGGTTTCACTTCTTTCACATTTTCAGTTTTCCACTGAGACTGTGAATATAGGTGAGAAGAATAATTGTCTTTTTCCACTTCAAAAACTTCGTTATACTTCTGCATCAACTGCGTTCTCTCGGCTGAGTCGGTTCCTCTTGTCGCAAGTAAAGATTTTCTGATAAGATGGAAAACATCTTTTTTAGCTTTAGAGACCAGTTTATTATATTGGTTCAGATACCCTTCAATCTCAGCATTCTGATCTTTCAGGTTTTCGACCAGAGGTAAAATCGAAAACGCAAGCTCTGTGATGGTTTTCTGATAATTTTCCCACGCAAGTTTCTGTCCGTTTTTCACTTTTTTCTTTGCCTCTTCATCGATGGCATCCAATTCTTCAGTACTGGCAATGATTTCTTCGTTTCCTTCAATTTCAATGGAATAATTTAAGATCCATTCTCTGAATTTTACCAGTCCGTCAAAATCTGCCTCCCATGATAAACGGTCTTCATTTTTATATCTCTCGTGAGATCCTGAAGTAGAATGGCCCTGCGGCTGGGTGACTTCAATGACATGCATCACCACGGGAACACTTTCCGTTCTTGCAAAATGCTCTGCTTTTGCGTAAGCATCGAGTAAAGCAGGATAGTCCCATGCTTTTACCTGAATGATCTCGCAACCCTGATTTTCTCCTTCTTTTCTCTGGAAACCGCTCAGCATTTCTGCAATATCAGCTTTAGCTCTCTGTTTCATCGTTGGTACAGAGATTCCGTAACCGTCATCCCAGATTGAAACAATCATCGGAACCTGCAGTGCACAGGCAGCATTCAGGGTTTCCCAGAAGTGACCTTCTGCTGTAGAAGCATCGCCAATGGTTCCAAAAGCTATTTCGTTCCCCTCTTTAGAAAACTTCTCAGATCCGTCGAATTTTACTGATTTATATATTTTTGAAGCCTGTGCCAGGCCTAATAATCTTGGCATCTGTCCTGCTGTAGGAGAGATATCTGAAGAAATATTTTTCTGGGCAGTCAGATCTTTCCAGCTTCCGTCTTCATTTAAACTTCGTGTAGCGAAATGGCCGTTCATCTGTCTGCCGGCAGAGGCAGGCTCTCTTTCCACGCTTGTATCTGCATAGAGCTGAGCAAAGAAACTTTCAACCGTTAATGCGTCAGCAGCCAGTGCAAACGTCTGATCCCTGTAATATCCTGAGCGGAAATCTCCATTTTTAAAAACTTTCGCCATTGCCAGCTGCGGCAACTCTTTACCGTCACCAAAAATTCCGAATTTAGCCTTTCCGGTCAGCACTTCTCTTCTTCCAAGATAAGACATTTCACGGGAGATCCTTCCTAATTTATAGTCTTCAAGTATTTGATTTTTAAAATCTTGAAAAGAGATCTGTTGAGTTTCAATATAGGTTGTCTGCATAGCCAAATATTAAATATTAATTATTAATGAAGTATTTTGCTAATATACACTTTTTATACTAATTTTAATTTTCAATAATGTTTTTTAAAAATTTGATAATGAAAAAAAATGTATTTACTTTGAATAAAACTCTGTAATATGGGAAAAAAATCTACGCATATTCTCAATGCATCGACCAATCTTCTGGGATTTTCTATGATTATCATCACCTCTTTAAAAATCACTAAAACGAGTCATCATACATTTTTGGACGAGTTTGCAGGGATTGCAGCCATCCTTTTTGCATGCAGCAGTTTCTTTTCTTTTATGTCGATAAGATCCAGGAATAAAAGCTTGGGAAACAGGTATGAGAGTATTGCGGATTATTTATTTTTAATCGCTTTATTTTGTATTGTTTTGTCTGTGATTATTATCACGACGGCGATTATTGATTAGAATTTTCTTTCAATCACATAATCCAGCATCATGTGTAGTGATCTTCTAACTTCTGAGTCCGGAAACTCATTCAGGATATCTTTTGCTTTCTGCTGAAAATCTTTCATCACGGTAATCGCATATTCCAAACCTCCCGAACTTTTAACAAATGAAATCAGCTCTTTCACCCGTTTCTGATCATTGTTATATCTCTTAATTGTATTAAAGTAGTATTTCCTGTCAGTTTCGCCGGCAATTTTCAGGGTATGAATCAATGGTAAAGTCATTTTCTGCTCTTTAATATCAATTCCTACCGGTTTTCCGATAAAATTTGAACTTAAATAGTCAAAAAGGTCATCCTTAATCTGGAAAGCCATTCCTGTATAGGTTCCGAAATCCTGCATTTTTTTTGCTAAATCTTCATCAGCATTATTGGACAGTGCTCCTATCTCACAGCATGCAGCAATCAGTGTGGCTGTTTTCTGGCGGATAATTTCGTAATAAACATCTTCGGTAATATCAAGTTTCCTTGCTTTTTCCAACTGTAGAAGTTCGCCTTCAGACATTTCCCTGATGGTCCTTGAAATTACAGAAAGTAAATCGTAGTCTTTATGGTCTGTTGAAAGAAGTACCGCTTTTGAAAGTAAGAAATCCCCTACGAGAACGGCAATTTTATTTTTCCACAAAGCATTGATCGAGAAAAAATTACGCCTTTTAAAGCTTTCATCAACCACATCATCATGAACAAGCGTTGCGGTATGGATCAATTCGATCATGGAAGCTCCGCGATAGGTCTTTTCGTTGACCGCTCCCACCAGTTTTGCACACAGAAACACAAACATAGGACGCATCTGTTTCCCTTTTGTGGTAACAATAAAACGGGTAACTTTATCGAGTAAAGCGACTTTGCTCTGCATTGATTCATAAAACTTCTGTTCAAAAAGTTTCATTTCCTCATTGATCGGTTGCTTGATTTCTTCTACAATATTGGCCACTATCTGAGAATGATGGATGAGTATTTATTAATTCTCACAAAGATAATTTTTTTTAACCAATTCTGACAGCAATTAGAGTTTGAGTTTCTCTTTGGGAATGAAATAGAAAAACGGGCGGGTTTTCTTGATGGGAGAATAGAATTTTTCACCTGAAATATAAATCCCCGTTTCATCAACCGCAATTCCTTCGATCTGACCGACCGACAGTGCACTTCCCAAATAAAGATGTCTTGGCTTTTCTTTAAAAAACAAACCAGGCTCTGTTTCGTTAAATACGTCTAAAAAAACTTCAGTTTTCTTAGTATACCCTACTAGATACAGCTTTTTATTATAATAACAGGCATCAGTGATCACAAATCCCGTCCTGTATGATTCTATTTTTTGTGCTGCCTGATCTTCTGTATTTTCAGGATCAACCAGGTAATGTGTGGTCGATCTGGAAGCCCATTCTTTAGTAAAAAGATGGATTTTTTTGTTTAAATAAATCATTGATTCCAGATCAAAATCTGTGCTGATATTTTTGGAACCGAAATCTTTCTGTTCGGGATAATGAAACGAAATCGTTGTCATCAGACCATTCTCAAGCTGATTATTTTTGAATGGAATCTTATATATTCTGAGATCTTTCCGGGTTCCTGCATTGTTTCCGAAGTCTCCGATGTAGAAATTTTCTCCATCATTGGTTAAAGCTTCCCAGTCTTTATTTTCAGCATCTGTCTTTAAAACAGTAAGAATTTTTCCTGAACTTTTATCAATCTCATACAATTCTGCAGGATTTCCGCTGTCGTTGAAAGTGTACAATTTTCCATTAAAAAAATTAAGTCCCGAAGTTTCCTGAATAGAATCATTAAGGACTGCAATTCTATATTTTTTGAGCTTGAAAATTTCTGCCTGTTGAGAAAAAGCAGTGTGAAACGTAAAAATTACAAGCAATATAAAAATCTTCTTCATGCATCAAAATTAAGGATTCCGGTGTGAACTGATTGTTAAGAAATGTAGATGAACTGAGAAATATGTTACAAGTCAGAAGTAAACCATCTGTAATTCTCAATGAATCAGCACTGAATATTATTTGGAAAGAAAGAAAGAAAGAAAGAAAGAAAGAAAGAAAGAATTAAGCATTTTTATTCGCCAACTGCCCACAGGCTGCATCAATATCACCACCACGACTTTTTCTAACCATTACTGTAATTCCTGCTTTTTCAAGTTCACGAACGTATTTTTCTTCAGCTGCAACACTTCGATGATCAAACTTACCTTCACCAATCGGGTTGTACTGGATTAAATTAACTTTAGAAGGAATCTGTCGGCAATATTTAATCAAAGCTTTGATGTCTTCATCTTTGTCATTTATGCCTTTCCATACACAATATTCGAATGTAATTACAGAGCCTGTTTTTTTGTACCAGTATTGAAGTGATTCCATGATATCCGTCAAAGGAAATTTATCTGAAAACGGCATAATCTCATTACGGGTTTTCTCAACCGCAGAGTGTAATGATAAAGCAAGCTTTACTCTTAATTCATCATCAGCCAACATTTTAATCATCTTCGGAATTCCTGATGTAGAAACGGTAATTCTTCTTGGAGACATTCCCAGACCTTCCGGCTGAGTGATTTTTCTGATGGCTTCCACTACATTTTTATAATTCATCATCGGCTCACCCATTCCCATAAAAACAATATTGGTAAGCGGACGGTGATAATATTCTTTACTTTGTCTGTCTATCAAAGCAACCTGATCTACGATTTCTGCCACTTCAAGGTTCCTCATTCTTTTGAGCTTTGCTGTAGCACAAAATTCACAATTTAATGAACAGCCTACCTGTGACGAAACACACGCTGTAGTTCTCGTTTCTGTAGGAATAAGAACAGATTCTACCATAAGACCGTCATGAAGCTTTACCCCATTTTTTATCGTTCCGTCTGTAGATTTCTGAAATTGATCTACTGCTGCCGGATTCATGATAAAGTCACGAACCAGATGCTCTCTCAGATCTTTTGAAAGATTCGTCATCTCTTCAAAGGAATGAAGATTTTTACTCCAGATCCAGTCATACACCTGCTTAGCACGGAATGGCTGTTCGCCGATAGTTCCGAAATAGTCTTTGAGTTGATCGAGGGATAAGGTTCTGATATCTTTCATGTAGATGGTTGAAAGTTTATGGTTGAAAGTCGTCAGTAAATAATATTTAAAACTATCAACTGACAACCAACAACTTAAACTTATTATAGAATTAACATTGCGTCACCGTAAGAATAGAATTTATATTTTTCTTTTACAGCTTCTTCATAGGCATGCATTAAAAAGTCTTTTCCTGCAAACGCTGCGATCATCATCATTAAAGTGGATTTTGGCGTATGGAAATTGGTAATCATCGTATTTGCAACACCAAAGTCATGAGGAGGATAAATAAATTTATTCGTCCACCCATTAAACGCTGAAATTTTTCTGTTGGATGAAACTGAAGTTTCAATTGCTCTCATCGTCGTTGTTCCTACAGCACACACTTTTCTGTTTTCCTGAACTGCTTTATTGATGATTTCTGCGTTAAGTTCATCAATGATGATTTCTTCAGATTCCATTTTATGCTTAGACAGATCTTCCACTTCGATAGGGTTGAATGTTCCCAGACCAACATGCAATGTTACCTCAGCAAAATCGATTCCTTTGATTTCAAGTCTTTTCATCAGGTGTCTTGAGAAATGCAGACCTGCCGTAGGTGCAGCAACCGCTCCTTCCACTTTAGCATAAATGGTCTGATATCTTTCAGCATCTTCAGGTTCAACATCTCTTTTGATATATTTTGGAAGTGGCGTTTCCCCCAATTCCTTCAGTTTGGTTCTGAATTCTTCATATGAACCGTCGAACAGGAATCTTAAAGTCCGTCCTCTTGATGTTGTGTTATCAATTACTTCAGCAACTAAAGATTCATCTTCAGTAAAGAATAGTTTATTACCAATTCTGATTTTTCTTGCCGGATCTACCAAAACATCCCAGACACGGGTTTCTTTATCAAGCTCCCTTAAAAGGAAAACCTCAATTTTAGCTCCTGTTTTTTCTTTATTTCCGTAAAGACGCGCAGGGAAAACTTTAGTGTTGTTGAAGATGAACAAATCTTTTTCATCAAAATAATCGACAACGTCTTTAAATGTTTTGTGCTCTATCGTCTGTGTTTTTCTGTCAAGAACCATCAACCTTGCCTCGTCTCTGTGTTCAGACGGGTGCTCTGCCAATAATTCTTCAGGGAGATCAAAATTAAAATCGGATGTCTTCATTTTTTAAATTACGGTTTAAAAATTATAAAAAATTACTGATGTAATTTTCGGAGTGCAAATATACAACATTCGACACCCCTTTGTCAAGTGTTTATTTCACAATCGGTACTGGCAGGGATTTTAAAGGATGATATTTTTTTATTTAATGAGATAAGCTGACAAAAAAACAGTATTTTAGTGAAATCAAATCAGATAACCATGAGCAAATATTCTTTAGAAGAATTCGTTAAAGCAACCAAAGAAAATCCTTTGGAAAGAGATTATTTCGAGCTGGAAAAACCGGCACTCTTAGAAATCAACCTAAACAGTCAGGCAGTCTGGACGAAAACCGGAAGTATGGTAGGCTACGTCGGAAGCATCAACTTTGAAAGACAGGGAATGCTTGCGGGCGGACTGGGAAACTTTTTAAAGAAAGCAATCAGCGGAGAAGGTGCCAAACTGATGAAAGCTGAAGGTACAGGCAAACTGTACGTTGCCGACTCAGGAAAAAAAGTAAGAATTCTTTATCTGAACAATGAAACCCTTTTCGTAAACGGAAATGACGTTTTAGCTCACGAGCAAAGTGTCAAGAGCGATATTACGATGCTGAAAAGCATTGCCGGAATGATGTCTGGCGGACTTTTCCAGGTAAAGCTTTCAGGAACAGGTCATATTGCGATCACGACACACGGCGAACCCTTGACTTTGATGGTTACTCCCGATGCTCCTGTTTTTACAGATCCTAACGCAACTGTGGCATGGTCAGGCAACTTAAGTCCGGAGCTGAAAACCAATGTATCCTTTAAGAGCCTGGTAGGCAGGGGAAGCGGAGAAGAGTTTCAGATGAAGTTTTCCGGGAATGGATGGGTACTGATACAGCCTTATGAGGAAGTTTACGTGATGGAGAAGTAATATTAATGAATAAGTAACCAATTCATATAAAGCAGGAGCCGTTGTTCCTGCTTTTTGCTTTTAAATGTATTCCAAAATCTTTTTCCAATCTTCAAATTTTCTTTCAAAAGAAATTGTGTGAAGCGGACTGGTTGAAGGCAGTAAGAAGATAGGAACTCTGTAATTTTTCCCTAAAATTTTAATCAGGTTTTTATATGATTTTCCTCCATTACAGAATACAGCCCTGATATTCGGATACTGTTCCAGAAGTTCAGGGATCTGATTGGCTTCTTCATTTTTTATTTCAGAATCTAAACTTCCTTTCCTTTCACAGGAATCAATCACGTCCCAGAGGGCAACGTGATTTTTCTTTAAAACATCAATTCTATCAGGATAGTTTTCTGTAAATTCTTCATGAAACAGTTCAAAAATGATCTTCCAGAATTTATTTTGCGGATGACCGTAATACTGCTGTTTTTCCAATGATTTCATACCGGGAACAGATCCTAAAATCAGAATTTCAGATTGATGATCGATAATGGGCGGGAAAGAAGAAATCCTGTTTTGCATGATTTAAATATATATTTTGATTGAAGCCTGATGTTTTAAAACAAAAAGCGGGCTAAAGCCTAGTTATGATTGGAAGAAATTAGAATTGCATTTTTCATGTCGCAAAGCTTCATCGCAATATGTTTTTAGCTAATTTATAATCCAAAGTGTTTGCTTTTTTTTTGATCAGCAGAAGCACAACCGTAATCATCTCTTTATAAATTATAACCTATATTTTGTTTTTGTCGAGTGTGAGTAAGTGGCTTAAGTTAAGTTCCTGCTTTAAGAATCTGAAAAATAAGTCAATGTTTTGATGCTTAAGGTGATAATCTGTAATCTCTTTAGATTTTCAGGAAATTTATCTGAAGCGGAATTGGAGTTGCAATTTTTCCAGTTTTGGAATTGATTCTTTCTATCAATTCCAAAACGAATCTGTAGTAATTGAGCATTAAATCAAAAAGTCAACTGCGTCCAATATGTTTTTAAATGAAATGCTCATAAAGGAAAAAAGCATAAGAAGAAAATGAGAGTAAACTATTGACAGAGGCTCCTACATCTATGCAACTTTGGACTAAAACACAAAACCCCTTGTGAAATGTGAGTTTTTTTGTATTCATCTTCGATGAGGTTAAAAACTTCGCAGAGCGGATTTTTATTATCAGCTCAAAGTCACAGACTTTGTATTGATTTTATTGTGTTACTAAACTCTTGCCTATGGATTAATTCGTTTTTTTGTGGTATCCTTTTTATTGTATCATGTGGAACAGGATATGCTAATCTTTCACTAATATAAATACTATCACTTTTGCTTTCTGACAATTAATCTGTCAGCAATCCAAGATAAAGCATATTTACGTCCACCTTTGAGCTCTTTACGGGAAAAGTATTAGGAGCAACAAAACTATCCAAATCTAAGTTAAAAGTTTTATCATCAGCATATTTTTATCATGTGTACTTACATCAAAATCTGTTCTTGCCATACCGCTATTATAGGAAAACATATAAATATTGGCAAAGAAATTATTACATATAGTATGAGTAAAATATCTGCTGTGATTTTTCTGTATTATAACTAAGATGAGCAATCTCGCAATTGTGAAATTTTTATCATTATACCACGATACAGTTATACAGAAGATTTAATTGAGAGGGACAAAACCTCCATTTTCTACTAAAAATGGCGGATTAAAAATCGTATCTTTTTTTGTTTTCTTTTTAATGGTATCAAAAAGCATCTCACTTTTAATATATTGTTTTTCACCGTCATGCATAAAACCATATATGGAAAAAGGCTTACCACTTTTACTATAAAAAATCCATTCGCCTCTTTTTAAGTACAAATTTTTATCTTTATAATAATCTCCCTCTCCTTCATTGGATATTTTGCCATTTTTATAATATACTGTAGTCGTATAATGATTGGGAGCTTTATTCAGGTAAGAATAAGATTGCATTTTTTCATCAGGATAATATTGATATATTTTAATGATAACTCCCTTCTTGTATAAACACTTATTATCTAATTGTCCTGATTTATTATATATTGCTGAAGAAACTAATTCCCCTTTTTTATATGTTGCTTTTGTTGTTACTCCATTGGTTTTATTAATTTCTATATAATCTTCTTTTTTGCAAGAATGAAATAAAATAATAAAAAAAACTGATATCAAACTTAAATTTTTCATATTACTTTTGAGACTTTTTTACACTATCAATTTTTGCCTTAATATAAGGATTTGTAAGATTTTCATAATTATTTCCTGTATGCCAATTTTGATATACATCACCAACTTTAGGTACTTTAAATTGCATTGTTGTATCTTTTCTACTATTAAAAAATGTAGCATTGATAATTGTATCATTACTAATTTTAGTATTATTCCCACCTCCAATTGATGAAAAGATCAGATCACCTAATGCCGTTATATCTACTCTATAAGCCATAAGATCTGTCCAATCATTTCCACGACTTAAACTATTAACCATTCCTCCCATGAAACCATCTAAACTTTTTATTTTATCTATACCTCCTCTAAAAAAAGGATTGCTTAAATTTAAAGGAGCTGCACCTCCAAGATTGGTATAAAAATCCCCACCTGTATTTCCTAAATGTGATAAAAAATTAGTGATGTCAAAAGCTTTTTTTGCTTGTATATTAATTCCCCCTGAAGTAGTTAAACTACCTTTATGAGTTTCTCCTGCAGCATCAGTAACCGTACCATCTACATTTAAGGAATAGTCAACAGCGATTTTATTATAATTTTATTTCTATTTGTTTCCTCCAAAATAAGCAGCAAATCCTATAAACAATGGTAAAGAAATAATTACATACAAAATAAGTAATACATCCCAAACTATTCTTTTGTTTTTACTGAAGCTTTTTATTTTTTTATCTATTTCTTCATATGATGTATATTTCCAATACCTTAAGGTTATTAATGATATTATTGGAAGACAGTACATGATTAGGAAATATTTATTTTTTGGACCCAAATTAGCAATAAAATAATTATCCAATATAATGATGAAAAATATTAGATTCCAACATAACATACCACAAGTTAAAATAATTCCAGACGCCTTATGCGTTCCATCTTTCTCAAAATACTTGTAAAAGTTGGCAAACTGGTAGTATAAATAATCAATAAATATCATATATTTTTTTTTAATAGCCTGTAGCTTTATTAAACTCCTATTATTCTCCTGCTTTCTTATTCTCTTTATAAGGACTAATTGAACTATCGATATGTTGCCCTATATCTTTGTCCTGTAGCTAATATCGTTATACCATTTGCTAAAAAATAAGCCGCAGCTATACCTTGCCCAACTCCTGTCGGAGACACCGCCAATACAGACATAGTAAGATCTAGTGTGTTGGAAGTCGTTACTCCGTTCTGATACATATCATACCCCGCTAAACCAACTCCCACAACACCTAAAACCCTACCTGTAACTTTAAGTACTTTTGATATTTTTCCAGCTTTGATGGCGTTCATTGTCATCAATGGTTGATATATAATTCTTCTACCACCTAAAATTTTAGCCAGTGATTTCTCAAAAACTAAGGTTGTTGTGGTATATGGTTTAGGATTTCCGTACTAAGATGCACTTTGAAACGCAGGTTGAAATAGCATCTTGTTTGAAGAAAAAGCATAACCAGAACTTTTTCTTAATGTTTGGGACCAATCGTGATAATTTGTATTACTCTCGCTTTTCTTTCCTGTAACTACAACTTCTTCAATTGGTGTTACTTTTAAAGAAGCGGTATTTGTCTCAGGATTATAAAAATACACATTGTTTTTATCGTCAATGTAAGGTTTAAATTCATCTGTTTTTGGGCAGGTAGGACAATGTGCAAGAGCATTCCCGCCTTCTTCAAACAATCCTGTTGGATCAGAAAAATAAACAGGGTTATTAAATGCAAAACGATAAGGTGTCCAATCAGGCATTATTTCAGAAAGTCTGTCTTGACCGACAAATCTTGCGATATCAGGTTAATTATTAATTTTTTTTCTGCTTTTTATCTTGAAGTAGTATGAGACCAACTTATATAAGAAAAACCATAAAATTATAAAAACTATTGTTTGCAATATAAATATTGATAAAAAGGAGACATCAACCATAACTAACCCAAACAATAAAATATTGACAGGATAAGTAATTATTACTAATGGTGTCCAGAGGGGGCTATTATAATCAAAGCCGAACAAAGAGTATTCTGGAAAGCTAACCAAAACAACTAAAGTTCCCAACAATATATATATTAAACTAAATATCATTGTCCCGAATAAAATTTTATTTCTTTTCATATTATCTTAGTGATGGAAATGTTAAAGCTTGTTTCAAAACATTCATAAATGTTTGTCTTTTAGGCTGAGATGCGCTGTTCAATCCCCTTCCTAATATTTTTGCCTGTATCATAAGTTTATAGTTTCCTTCCTTTCTGTATTTTTCCTCTAGTTTACCCATACTATCAACAAAACGATCATCTGCTTTAATTGTGGCTGTATTATTAAATAATGCATCGGCTCCTGTAGCTCCTAATTTATCATAGTCCTTATCGTGAATAAAAGCTGGAACTTCTATTTCAGTTGGTGCTACTGAATAATCAGATTCGCCATTATATTTTCTTGGGTTTTTTCCACCGGGATAATTATATCCAAATAAATTTTTATTTAAGGTTTCTGGATTTAATTGGTCTAAATTGATTTTTCCATCTTATAGTATAGAATATAAATTTATCGCAGCGGATCTATCACTCACCATCTTCCGATATCTGGCATACACTCTTGCATCATCTATATATACTAGTTTCCTTAAACTTTTTGAAAAATCTTATTTTAATGCATCCAATATATAGATTTCATTTAGTCCCATCTCACAGTCATCATACTAATATCCTTCTTCGAATAATGTTTGCAATCAAAATTAAGGAACTATTTGAAAATT